>JAIOJQ010000393.1 GCA_019911865.1 Thermoanaerobaculia bacterium | reverse complement strand
GACCGACGAGGCGCTGGCCTGGCTCGGTGCCGCCGATCCGGCTCGCCCGCGCCTGGCGGCGATGCGCGTCGGCCTGCTGCTCGACGCCGGAAGGGGGGCGGAGGCGGCAGGCGAGGCGAGCGAGCTCGAGCGCCAGGGAGGCGAGGCGCTGGTGGCGCTCGGGGCGGTGCACGCGGCGCGCGGAGACTGGCCGGGCGCCATCGCCGTCCTCGAACGCGCCGTGGCGGCCGATCCCGACGACCTCGAAGCGTCGTTCCGGCTCGCCACGGCGCTCGAGCGCGGCGGCCGGTCCGGCGAGGCGATCGAGCAGTTCGGCCGCATTCTCGAGGCGGTGCCGGATTTCGCCCCGGCGCTCAACTACCTGGGATACCTCTGGATCGAGCGGGGCGAGCGGGTCGACGAGGCGCTGGCCATGGTGGACCGGGCGGTGCGGATCGACCCGGACAACGGCGCCTACGTCGATTCGCTCGGCTGGGGATTTTTCCGGCTGGGCCGCTTCGCCGAGGCGGTGGCGGCGCTCGAGCGCGCTGCCCGGCTGCTGCCGGAGGATGCCACCGTGCGCTACCATCTCGGTGACGCGCTGCTCGCCACCGGAGCGCGTGACCGGGCGGCGAGGGCCTATCGGGAAGCGACGCGACTCGGCGGGCCGGACGGCGAGGCAGCGGCACGTAAGCTGGCCGAGCTCGAGGATCGGCCCTGATCCCGCGGCTTCGCCGCTGGCGCGGCGCGCTCGCCCTGATCCTCCTCTTGCTGGGGCCGACTGTCGGCTGTCGCAGCGGCATGGTCGACCGCCGCGAGGCGGCCGACCCGGCGGCGCCGTGGCAGATTCCGGCCGCCGACCTGGGGACCCAGCAGCTCTTCCGACTGCAGATCCGCGCCGGGGTCGACGACGGCTCGCTCCGCCTGACGCTGCGGCTGCGCGATGCCGGTCACTTCGAGCTGGCGGCGGCCGACCCGCTCGGGCGCTCGCTCTGGACGCTGACGGTACACGGCGCAGTCGGAGTCTGGCGGGACCGGGGCGGCGAGACCTGCCGCCTGGATCCGGAGGCGTCCCGGCCGTGGCCGCGACTCGGGTTCGGCATGCCGGCGCGCGATCTGCCCGCCCTGCTGCTCGAGCGGCTGCCGAGCGCTCCGGCGGCGGGCGAGAAGCCGCAGCTCGGCGGCGGTCCCTTCGCCTATGACGACGCAACCGGGCGCCGGTGGGAAGGGATTCTGGCGGGCGGCCGGCTGGTGCGCTGGCGCCGCGAGGTGGCCGGCGAGCGCCCGCTCAGCTGGGTGCGCGAGGAGGGAGGCGCGCGCCTGCGGGTCGAAACAGAGGGGATCATCGAGCTCTTCTGGCGAGCGGTGTCGCGCGAGCCGTTGGGGCTCGAGCCGCGCCTACCGGCGGCGCCGGAGGGACTGGCGGAGTGCCGATATGCGGACCTTCTCTAGCTTCGCCAAGCTGAACCTCCACCTGGCGGTCCTCGGCCGGCGCGGAGACGGGTTCCACGAGCTGCTCACCCTGTTCCAGACCATCGACCTGCCCGACCGCTTGCGGATCGGTCCGCGGCCGGTCCCGGGGGTCGAGCTGGGCATTCTCGGCGGCGGCCTTCCCGCCGACGCCCGCAACCTCGCATGGCGCGCCGCGGAGAGTTTTCTCGCCGCCTTTCCGGAGGCACCGTTCGCCGGTGTCCGCATCGAGCTCGAAAAGGGGATTCCGGCGGGCGGCGGGCTGGGAGGCGGCAGCGCCGACGCCGCCACGGTACTGCTGGCGCTCGCCGAGCTGGCGGGGCTCGATCCGCACAGTGCCGAAGTCTCGGCCCGGCTGCGGGCGCTGGCGGTCCCCCTCGGCGCCGACGTCCCCTTCTTCCTCGTCGGCGGCACGGCGCTCGGTCGGGGCCGCGGCGACCGCATCGAGGCGCTGCCGGACGGGGTTCGGCCGTTGGCCGGCGGGCGAACGCTCATGCTCGCCATCCCGCCCTTCCCGCTCTCGACCGCCGAGGTCTTCGCCCGCTGGCACGGCGAGGGCGAGCCGCCCGACTTGCCCGCCGGGGTCGCATCCCTCGTCGCCGGCGCGCCGGTCGGGATCGAGGAACTGATCGGCCGCAACGACCTCGAAGCGCCGGCGTTCGCCATCCGCCCCGAGCTGGGCGCGTTGTATACTTCGCTGGTTGACTCCGGAGCCGAGCGCGTCCGGATGTCCGGAAGCGGGTCGACGCTCTTCGCGCTGTACGCCGACCCCGAGACCGCCGCCGCAGCCGGGCGCCGGTTGCCGTCCGGGACCGTCTGGAGGCGGGTTTCACCGCTCGGTCGCGTCGCTTGGCGCGCGGCCGGCGGTCATCTTGCGTCCGGGGGAGGGGAGTGACGTGGAGATCACGGATGTCCGGGTATTTCCGGTGCACGAAGAGAAGCTCAAGGCCTTCGTGTCGGTGGTCCTCGACTCCCGCTTCATGATCAACGACATCAAAGTGATCCAGGGCAAGGACGGCCTGTTCGTCAGCATGCCGTCACGCCGCAAGAAGAACGGGGAGTTCAAGGACATCGCGCACCCGCTCAACCAGGAAACCCGGTCCTGGTTCGAGGACCGGATCCTGGCCGAGTATCGGGCCGCGATCGGTGACGGGGCAGAGCCGGTCGTCCGACCGGCCGTGGAGGACGGAGATGGCACCCTCGAAGAGGTCGAGCGGTTGCATCTCCGTGATTCGTTCTGGGGAGTCAGCTGAGGTCCGGACCGGTGGGGCGTCGCCAAGTGGTAAGGCACGAGACTTTGGATCTCGCATTCGGAGGTTCGAATCCTCCCGCCCCAACCACTCCGGAGACGTCGCCCGCGGTCACCGGCCCGGAGGAGATTCGACGCGCGTGAAGGCCAGCCACGGCAACAGCTACGGTGAGATCCGGATCTTCGGCGGGCGGGCCCATCCGTCGCTTACCCGCGAAATCTGCGACTACCTGGGCATTCAGCAGGGAAGGTCGACGGCGTACAACTTCTCCGACGGCGAGACCTTCTGCCAGATCGAGGAGAACGTCCGCGGGTCGGACGTCTTCATCGTGCAGCCGACCTGCCGGCCGGTCAACGAGAACCTGATCGAGCTGCTGGTCATGCTCGACGCCTTCAAGCGCTCGTCCGCCTCGCGGGTGACCGCGGTGCTGCCCTACTACGGCTACGCGCGGCAGGACAAGAAGGACGCTCCGCGCGTGCCGATCACCGCCAAGCTGGTGGCCGACCTGATCTCGGCTGCCGGCGCCGACCGCGTGCTGACGATGGACCTCCATGCGCCGCAGATCCAGGGATTCTTCGACGTTCCGGTCGATCACCTCTTCGCCGCGCCGGTGCTCCTCGACGCGATCCGCGAGCTCGGAGTCGACGATCTGATGATCGTCTCGCCGGACGCCGGCGGGGTCGAACGGGCGCGGGCGATCGCCAAGCGGCTGGGCGTCGGCCTGGCGATCGTCGACAAGCGGCGAACCGGTCCCAACGTCGCCGAAGTGATGCACATCATCGGTGAAGTCGACGGCCGCGACACGCTGATCCTCGACGACATCATCGACACGGCCGGCACGCTGACCAAGACCGTCGAAGCGCTCAAGGCGCGCGGCGCGCGGCGGATTCTCGCCGCCGGCGTGCACGGCGTCCTCTCGGGCCCGGCGCTCGAGCGCATCGAGCAGACGCCGATCGAGAGCGTACTGATCACCAACACCACGCCACTCGACGAGAAGCTCCAGAAGAGCTCCAAGCTGAGGGCGTTCTCCGTCGCCCCGCTGCTCGGCGAGGCGATCCGCAGAATCCACGAGAACAGCTCGGTATCCTCGCTGTTCGTCTGACCCCGAAGCCGGAAGGAAGAAAGAGAAGAAGCCATGTCCGAAACCACGATCGAAGTCCAGAAGCGCGACATCGCCGGAAAGTCGGCCGCCCGCCAGCTGCGGCGTGCCGACCTCGTCCCGGCCGTCCTCTACGGCGGGGGCCGTGAGTCGGTCTCCATCCAGGTGCCGAAAAAGCAGCTCCTCGAACTGTTCAAGAGCGGCGGCCACGAGAACCGGATCTTTCTGCTCAAGCTCGCCGGCACCGACAAGGACCGGCACGCGATGATCCGCGATCTGCAGCTCGACCCGATGACCAACCAGATCGTCCACGTCGACTTCCAGCGCATCCTGATGACCGAGCGGGTGCGCGTGAAGGTGCACTTGGTGCTCGACGGCACGCCCTATGGCGTCAGGACCGAGGGAGGAGTCCTCGACTTCGTCAATCGCGAGGTCGAGATCGAGTGCCTGCCGGCCACCATTCCGCAGGAGATTCACGCCGACGTGACCGAGCTGCGGGTCGGCCAGCACCTGGAAGCCGGCGCGCTGACCCTGCCGCAGGACGTCGAGCTGACCAGCGACGCCGACATGGTGATCGTCTCGGTCAAGCACGCCCGGGCCGAGGTCGTCGAGGCGGTGGCACCGGCGGTGGTGGCGGAGCCGGAGGTGGTGGCGCGGGGCAAGAAGGAAGAGGCGAAGGAATCCTGACGCCGCCGCGCCTCGTCGTCGGTCTCGGCAATCCGGGCGAGTCCTACGCCCGCACGCGGCACAACCTGGGATTCCGGGCGGTGGAGGCGCTCGCCGGCCGGCTCGGCATCGGGCTCGGCGGGGAAGAGTGCGGGGCGAGGTTCGGCGCGGCGGAAGGAGTCGTGCTCGCGTTGCCGCAGACCTACATGAACCGGAGTGGCTTCGCCGTGCGTTGCCTCGCGGATCGCCACGGCGTCGCGCCGCAGGACGTCCTGCTCGTCTATGACGAGGTCGCCCTGCCGCTCGGTCGGCTGCGCGCCCGGGCATCCGGGGGAGCGGCCGGTCACCGGGGAATGGAGTCGGTGATCGAGAATCTGCGCAGCGACCAGGCGCCGCGGCTGCGGCTGGGCGTCGGGCCGCAGGAGCCGCCGCCGGCCGGAACCGACGTGGCGGACTTCGTCCTGGCGCCGTTCACCGACGGCGAGGAGAAGGTCCTCGAGCGCCTTCTTCCGGTCGCGGTCGAGGCGCAGCAGCTCTTCCTCGCCGAGGGGATCGAAGCGGTGATGAACCGCTTCAACGGCTTCGATTTGCGGGGCGAAGCCGACCTCGGATAGGATTTCGCGTCCGCCGGCGTCCGCGTCGGCGAACCGGAGCGCGCCGCCGGCGCTTTCCGCTCCTCTCTGTTCCGCCTCCGGGGCGGGACCTTACGGCCATAGGGAGGCCAGATGAGAACCTACGAACTGGCGATCGTCGCCGATCCCAGGCTCTCCGACGACGAGTTTTCCGCGCTCGTCGAAGAGTACAAGCAGATGATCACGCAGCGCGGCGGGGAAGTCGTCCGCGAGGAGCTGTGGGGCAAGCGCAAGCTCGCCTACCCGATCCGCAAGCTGTCCGAGGGACGCTACGTGTTCCTCTACCTGCAGATGGAGCCGACGACCTCGGCGCTCATCCCCGAGGTCGAGCTGCGCCTCGGTCAGAACGACAAGGTGCTGCGGTACCTGACCGTGCGCACCGACCTGGACCTCAAGCGCGCCGCGGGACGGGCCAGGCCCGGCCAGCCGGTGCGCACCATCCATTCCGATCCTTCCGAGTCGGTCGCGGACTCCGCGGTGGTGCCGGAAGCTTCGCCGGACGCCGATTCGGCGCCGGATTCCGCCGAGGAGGCCTGAGCCATGCCGCCGGGAAGATTCGGAGCACGCGGCAAGAAGCCGGCCGGCAAGAAGAAGACCTTCTTCAAGCGGCGCAAGGTCTGCCGCTTCAGCGCCGAGCACATCGAGTACGTCGACTACAAGGACGTCAAGCTCCTGCAGCAGTACATCCTCGAGCGGGCGAAGATCCTGCCGCGCCGCATCTCGGGCAACAGCGCCCGGCACCAGCGGATGGTCTCGACGGCGATCAAGCGCGCGCGGCATCTGGCACTGCTGCCGTTCACGACGGACTGACGGAGCGAGGAGACCACGCCCATGAAAGTCATCCTGCTCTCGGATCTGCGCCACCGTGGCCGGCGCGGACAGGTCGTCGACGTCAAGCCTGGCTACGCGCGCAATTTCCTCCTGCCGCAGGGCATCGCCCTCGAGGCGACTCCGGGCAACCTGAAGTACTTCGACCACCAGAAGAAGAAGATCGAGGCCCGGCACGAGAGCGAGCGAGAGGTAGCCGCCGGCGTGGCCGCGGCGATTTCGGCGCTGCGCCTGTCGCTGCGCAAGCGGGCGATGGAGAACGGTTCCCTGTACGGCTCGGTGACCGCCGGCGAAGTCGTCGACATGCTCGCCGCGCAGGGCATCGAGATCGACCGCCGCCAGGTGGATCTGGGGGGCGGCATCAAGGCCCTCGGCGAGCACGTGGTGCGGATCGACCTGCACTCCGAAGTCGTCGCGGAGCTGCCGGTGACTGTCGAGGCCGAAGAGTAGTCCGGTGTCGGGCGGGGATCCCGGACCGGGGGACGCGCGGGAGCCGGCGCCGCCGGCGATCGAACGGTTCCTGGGGACCCCGACCCGCGACCTGCCCGAGTGGCGATGGCTGTGGGACGGGGACCGTCGGTTCCCGATCCGCAGCCATCGCGGCTTTCTGGGGCGCCTCATCGTCGCCGCCAAGCGGCTTTTTCGACCTTTCGTCGTCAGTCCGCAGGCCGACCTCTGGGAACGCCAGCGGGTTTTCAACCTCGTCCTGCTCGAGTACCTCCAGCGGGGCGAGGAGACGCGGCACGTCGTCCTCGACATCCACGAGCACCGTCTCAATCACCTCGAAGCCGTCTGGGCGGAAGGTCTTCACGAGGTGATGTCGCACAACGACGCTCTCTTCGCGCGCGCCGACCAGAAGCTCGATTTCCTGCGCCGCGAGTCGCGCGAGACCTGGGCCCGCTTCTCGGCCGTCGTCGCGGCGACGGAGAAGGGGGGCGCCGCGGGCGCCGTGCGTGGCCGCGAGGAGCAGGACTACCTCGAGCTCGAGAAGCGATTCCGCGGCACCCAGGAGGACATCGCGGGCCGCATCCGTCCTTACCTCCGATTCCTCCCCGGCAAGGGAGAGGTACTCGACCTGGGCTGCGGCCGCGGCGAAGCGCTGGCGATTCTCGGCGAACAGGGAATCGCGGCACGCGGCGTCGACCTCTCGGAGTCGATGGTGGAGGAGTGCCTGCGCAAGGGACTGCGCGCCGAGCGGAAGAATCTCTTCGACGCTTTGGAGACCGTGACTGCGGAGTCGCTCGGCGGCATCGTCTCGTTTCACGTCATCGAGCACCTCGACCCGGCCGACGTCGACCGGCTCGTCCGTCTCGCCTGGCGCGCCCTGGCGCCCGGAGGCGTGCTGGTTCTCGAAACTCCGAATCCGCTCTCGCTGGTGGTGGCGGCGCGCAACTTCTGGGTCGACCCGACGCATCGCCGCCCGGTTCACCCCGACACGCTGCGGATGATCTACGACCTCGCCGGCTTCGATCCGGTCGAGCGGATCGACTTGCGTCCTTTCGTGGCCGAGCAGCGGCTCCCCGAGATCGACATCGAACAGCTCCCCGCCGAGCAGCGCGACCTGGCGCACCGCTTCAACGAGGTCCGGGACCGCCTCGACGAGATGATCTGGGGCCATCAGGACTACGCGCTGGTGGGCACCCGCCCGCCGCGCGGCTGACGCGGGTCAGTCGCCGGCCTCTTCGCCGCGCTCGGCGAGAATCTCCGGATCGAGCGCGAAGTCGCCGGGCATCCGCTCGCCCGGACGCGGCTGGTAGAAGGCCAGCTGCTGCGGCCAGGGGAGGGACTGGATGGTGGCCTGGCGCGGCTGCCAGGCCTCGACCGGGCCGGTGCCGAGCAGGAATGCCTCTTCGATCACCCTCGATGCCCCGGGAGCCGCCAGCAGGCCGGTGATCGCATCGATCCCCCGCAGCTCGACACCGGCCGGCATCGGGAAGATCTCGCCGGAAACGAGCCACTCCTCGGCGAGGCCGATCTCGGCCAGCCGGCGCCAGATCGGCAACGCCGCCTCGGCACCGGTCATGCGGTTGCCGATCGGTTTCTTCTGGTCGCGGCCGACCCACGTGAGGATCGTGTAGCGCGGCGTGAAGCCGACGAACCAGGCGTCGGTGTAATCGTTGGTGGTGCCGGTCTTGCCGGCGATCGCTAACGGCAGATCGGCCAGGCGCCCCGCCGTGCCGCGATCGACCACCCCCTCGAGGACGCGGGTGAGCAGGTAGGCGATCGCCGGATCCATCGCCTTGCTCGCCTCGACCTGGTGCGATTCGAGCAGGCCGCCGTCGGGGCGCCGGATCTCCTCGATCAGGTAGGGGCGGACGTGCACTCCCTGATTGGCGATCGCACCGTAGGCGGAGGCGAGCTCGATCGGCAGCAGGTCGGCCGAGCCGAGCGCCAGGCTGGGGTACGGGGGCAGCGCCGAGGTGACGCCGCAGCGGCGCGCGAACTCGGCCACCCGCTGGACTCCGACCAGATCGAGGAGCTTGACCGCCGGAACGTTGACCGACTGCTCGAGGGCGCGGCGCAGCGTCATGATGCCGGAGTAGCGCCGGTAGTAGTTGCGCGGGCTGTAACTGGGCAGGCCGTCGGCACCGAGGAAGACCGCCGGCGCGTCGAAAATGCGGTCGGCGGGGGTGAAACCGTTCTCGAAAGCGGCGCCGAAGACGAACGGCTTGAAGGCCGAGCCGACCTGGCGCTCGGCCTGCAGGGCGCGGTCGAACTTGCTGCGCTTGAAGTCCCAGCCGCCGACCAGGCCGCGGATCGCCCCGCTGGCGGACTCCACGACCAGCAGTGCCCCTTCGATCTCCGGCTCCTGCTCGAGCCGCCAGTGCTGGGCTCCCGCCTCGTCGCTCTCGGCCCGCACCCAGATCAGGTCACCGGCACGCAGCACCGAATCGACGTCCCGCCGGCCGGTCCACGCGACACCGTCGCGCTCCAGCCGCGCGTCACCGGCGCCGGTGCGCACGACGGCGGCCGAGGCATCGACGGCGACGACCAGGCCGGCCTGCCACTGGTCGGGAATCGGATTCCGCCCGGCGCGCAGCTCGATCTCGTCGGCGGTCAGCAGGAGACTCTCGCCGCGCGCCAGCGGACCGCGCCAGCCCCGCCGGTGGTCGAGTCGCAGCAGTCCCTCGCGCAGAGCAGTCTCGGCCGCCGACTGGACCCGCGAGTCGAGCGTCGTGCGGACCTCGAAGCCCTCGGAGTAGAGGCGCTCGGCGCCGAATTTCTCCTCCAGACGCCGGCGCACCGCCTCGGTGAAGTAGGCGCCCAGCTCGCGCGGCGGGCGCTGGCGCGACAGCACCAGCGGCTCGAGCACCGTGGCGTCGTGCGTCTTCCGGTCGATGAATCCCTCTTCGAGCATGCGCCGCAGGACGTAGTTGCGCCGCGCCACCACGCGCTCGGGCTGGCGGTAGGGGTTGAAGTCACTGGGGCGCTGGACGATGCCGGCGAGGGTCGCCGACTCCGCGAGGCTCAGCTCGGCGACGCCGCGGCCGAAGTAGTCGCGCGCCGCGGCCTCCATGCCGTAGTTGCCGTGGCCGACGAAAGCGATGTTCGAGTAGAGGGTGAGGATCTGCTGTTTGGAGAGCCGCTTCTCGAGCTCGACGGCGAGCAGCGCCTCGGTGATCTTGCGCTCCCAGGTCTTCTCCCGTCGTCCCATGAGCTGACGGGCGAGCTGCATGGTGATCGTCGAGGCGCCCTGGGCGCGGCGGCCGCGCTGGAAGTTGACCGCCATCGAACGCATGATGCCGAACAGGTCGATGCCGCCGTGGGTGAAGAATTGCGCGTCTTCGGCCGCGAGGATGGAGTTCTGCAGCTGCTCCGGCAGCTCACCCTCGCGCAGCAGCAGCCGGCGCTCCCGGGCGTAAGTGGCGATCGTCCGTCCCCCGGTGTCGACCAGGCGGGTGACCAGCCGGGGGCTGAACCGCGCGATCTCGTCGACGTTGGGCACCCGGATCGCCGCCGCGACGCCGATGCCGACGACGCCTCCCGCGAAACTGGCGAGGACCAGCGGCACGAGCCAGCGCGCCCAGCGGCGGGTCGGGCGGCGAGCTGCGGAGTCCGGGCGGGGGGCGGAGCGGACGACGGCGATCGGCACCCGTGGATTATAGACTCGGGCGCATGGTGGAAACGCCTCCGACTCCGCCGCCACCGCCGGGCGCGCCACCGCCGGCGATCCCCCGTCCGCCGTTCGACGCGGCACCGCGCCGCGCCCCGGGAGGCTGCGGCCGCCCGGTGATGATCGGCTGCACGGCGCTGCTGGTGTTGCTCGGCATCGCGGCGATCGTCTTCGTGGTCAAGGCGGGCGCGATTTTCGGCTGGACGATGAACCAGCTGCGCGATCAGGTCCTCACCGCGCTGCCGGCCGACGTCACGCCGGAAGAGCGCGAGCGCCTCGAGCGCGGCTTCGAGGCCGCGGTGGCGCGGGTGCGCGCGGGCCAGGTCGAGGTGCCGGCGCTCAAGGCGATGCAGCTGCAGCTTCAGTCGGCGAGCACCAAGGCACCGCGCGGCGATTTGACGCGCGACGATGTCCTCGACCTGTTGTCGACGCTGGAGCGGGTCGGCGGACTGCTGCCCGCGCCGGAGGCCGGGGAGGCAGAGGACGGCGAGCCGGAGGCCGCTCCGCCGGCCGCAGAATCGCCGTGAGCCGCCCTTTCCGACTCGTCTCGCCGTTCTCGCCGCAGGGGGACCAGCCGCACGCGATCGAACAGCTGCGGCAAGGACTGGACTCCGGATCGCGCGAGCAGGTCCTGCTCGGCGTCACCGGCTCGGGCAAGACGTTCACCATCGCCAGCGTGATCGAAGCGGCGAACCGGCCGACCCTGGTCCTGTCGCACAACAAGACGCTGGCCGCCCAGCTCTACCAAGAGTTCCGTTCGTTTTTTCCCGACAACGCCGTCGAGTACTTCGTCTCCTATTACGACTACTACCAGCCCGAGGCTTACGTACCGCAGACCGACACCTTCATCGAGAAGGAGACCAGCATCAACGAGGAGATCGAGCGCCTGCGGCTGCGCGCCACCAAGGTGCTGTTCGATCGCCGTGACGTCATCATCGTCGCCTCGGTCTCCTGTATCTACGGTCTCGGTTCGCCCGAGTCGTTCTTCGGCATGCTCGAGAGATTCGAGCGCGGGGCCGGTGGGGGGATGGATCGCGCCCTGACGCGCCTCGCCGAGATGCAGTACGTGCGAACTCCGCTCGATCTGTTTCACGGCAGTTTCCGGGCACGCGGCGACGTCCTCGAAATCCAGCCGGCCTACGAGGACACCGGCATCCGGGTCGAGTACTTCGGCGACGAGATCGAGCGCATCCGGCGCTTCGACCTGCTGCGCGGCGAGGTGATCGAGGACCTCGAATCCGTCACCCTGTTCCCCAAGACCCACTACGTGACGCCGCGCGAGCGGGTGCTGCAGGCGGTCTCGACGATCAGCGAGGAGCTGCGCGGCCGTCTCGACGAGCTGGAGGCGGAAGGAAAGCTGCTCGAGCGCCAGCGCCTCGAGCAGCGGACGAACTTCGACCTCGAAATGCTGCGCGAGGTCGGCTTCTGCCACGGCATCGAGAACTACTCGCGTCACCTCACGGGCCGCCAGCCGGGGGAGCCGCCGCCGACCCTGATCGACTACTTTCCGCGCGACCTCCTGCTGGTTGTCGACGAAAGCCACCAGACCATCCCCCAGGTGCGCGCGATGTTCCACGGCGACCGCTCGCGCAAGCAGACCCTGGTCGACTTCGGATTCCGGCTGCCGTCGGCGCTCGACAACCGGCCCCTCACGTTCGACGAGTTCGACGCCCGGGTCGGCCAGCGGATCTACGTCTCGGCGACTCCGGGGCCGTTCGAGCTCGGGCGCACCGGCGGCGTCTTCACCGAGCAGCTGATCCGACCGACCGGGCTGCTCGATCCCGCCGTCGAAGTGCGTCCGGCGCGCGGCCAGGTCGACGACCTCTACGGCGAGATCCGCGAGGTGACGGCGCGCGGCGAACGGGTGCTGGTCACCACCCTGACCAAGCGGATGGCCGAGGAGCTCACCCGGTACCTCGACGAGCTGGGCGTCAAGGTCCGCTACCTGCACAGCGACGTCGAGACGCTGGAGCGGATCGAGATCATCACCGCCCTGCGGCGCGGCGAGTTCGACGTCCTGGTCGGCATCAACCTGCTGCGCGAGGGGCTCGACCTGCCGGAAGTCTCGCTGGTGGCGATCCTCGACGCGGACAAGGAGGGTTTCCTGCGCAGCGAAACGTCGCTGATCCAGACCTCCGGCCGCGCGGCGCGCAACCTGCGGGGGCGGGTGATCTTCTACGCCGACCAGGAGACCGAGTCGATTCGCCGCACGCTCGCCGAGACGCAACGGCGGCGGGCCCGCCAGGAGGAGTACAACCGCGAGCACGGCATCGAGCCCGCGTCGATCCTCAAGGACATCCACAGTCCGCTGGTGGCGCTCGGCGGGCTCGACTACCCGAAGGAGATCCGGGCGCATCTGCTGGAGGTCGCCGAGCGCTCCGAGCTGCCGCTCGGCGAGCGCATCCGCCAGGTGGAGAAGGCGATGAGGGAGGCGGCGAAGCGGCTCGAGTTCGAGGAGGCCGCGGAGCTGCGCGACCGGCTTCGCGAACTGCGCGAGCAGCAGGTCTATGCCGGCTGACCCCCCGGCGGCCGCTCCCGCCGTCCCTCCCGCGGACGACCAGCGACGACTGGCGCACCTGCGCTCGCGCGTCGAGGCGCTGCCCGACCAGGCCGGCATCTACTTCTTCGTCGACGCGGAGAGCCGAACGCTCTACGTCGGCAAGGCGAAATCCCTCCGCCGGCGCGTCGCGTCGTATCTCCATCGCGAGCTGGAGCCGCGGCTGGCGAACATGGTCGCGGCGGCGACCGAGATCGAGCATCTCGTCACCGGCTCGGAGCTCGACGCGCTGCTGCTGGAGAACAACTTCATCAAGCAGCGGCGGCCGCCGTACAACGTCCTGCTGCGTGACGACAAGACTTACCCCTACGTGAAGCTCACCCGGGAGGCGTGGCCGCGCCTGATGTTCACCCGCAAGGTGGTCGACGACGGCGGCGAGTACTTCGGCCCCTATCTGCCCGGCGGGCTGGCGCGGCGTGCCATCCGGCTCGCCCAGCAGCTGTTCGGCGTGCGGGTCTGCGATCTCGAGATCGACGGCGGCCTGACCCGCCCCTGCCTGTACTGGGATCTCAAGCGGTGTCTCGGCCCCTGCGTGGCGAGTCTGACGACTCCGGACGCCTACCAGCGCGCGGTCGATGACACCCGACTCTTCCTCGGCGGGAAGATCGAGCCGCTGGTGCGTCGCCTGCGATCCGAGATGGGAGCGGCGGCGGAGGCGCTCGACTACGAGCGCGCCGCCCGCCTGCGGGACCTGCTGCGAGAGCTCGAGGCCCAGGGCGGACGAGCGACGCTCGCTTCGCTCGCCGCCGAGGACGTGGACATCTTCGGCGTCTCTATTCACGGCGGCCAGGCGGCGGTGTCGATCCTCGTCATGCGCGGCGGCCAGATCCTCGATCGCCGGGAGCTGTTCTGGGAGGGAGAGGCGGAGGTCACTCCCGAGAGCCTTCTCTCGGAGTTGCTGCCGCAGATCTACGACCGGACCGGATTCCTGCCCGACGAGATCCACCTGCCGGCCACCATCGACGGCGAAGAGGCTCTGGTCGCCTGGCTCGCGGAGCGGCGGGGACGGAAGGTCCACCTGCGTTACCCGGCGCGCGGACCGAAGGCCGAACGGATGGAGGCCGCCGCGCGCGACGCGGAGTACGCGTTCCGGCGTCGCTTCCGCGGCGCGCTGGCAGAGGAGGAGGGGGCCGTGGCGCTCGCGGCGGCGCTCGGCCTGGCCGAGCCGCCGCGTTGGATCGAAGGCTTCGATATCTCGAACACGCAGGGCAGCGAGTCGGTCGCTTCGCTGATCGTCTGGCGACAGGGGAAGCTGCGCAAGGGGGAGTACCGTTCGTTCAACATCCGCGGACTCGCCGGTCCGGATGATTTCCGCTCGATCGAGCAGGCCGTCGAGCGACGCTATCGCCGGCTGCTCGACGAGGAGGGAGGTTTGCTGCCCGACCTCGTGCTGATCGACGGCGGGCGGGGGCAGCTCAACGCGGCGCTGGCGGCGCTCGGCAGGCTCGGCATCGACGACCTGCCGGTAGTCGGCCTCGCCAAGCGGGAGGAAGAGCTCCATCTGCCCGGCGTCGTCGAGCCGCTGCGCCTGCCGCGCGCCGACCGCGGGCTGCGCCTGCTGCAGCAGATCCGCGACGAGACCCACCGCTTTGCCCTGGCGCGTCATCGCGCCCGGCGGTCGAAGCGGAGTCTGCGCAGCCTGCTCGACGACATTCCCGGCATCGGCCCGGTGCGGCGACGCGAGCTGCTGCGGCGTTTCGGCACCCTCGCGGCGGTTCGCGAGGCGCCGGCCGAGGAGTTGCGCGCCGCGGTCGGGCCGGTTCTCGCCGGCCGCCTGCGGGACGCGTTGTCGGCGACCGAAGGGGAGCCGGCGGTCGGGGCGGAGGATCCGCAGCTGGCGGAACCGGGCACCGACGGCCAAGGGCCGAAAGTCGGCTAGGATCCCGGCGAGATCTCCGGCATGAACCCCGACTCCGGTTCCGTCTTCGAACTGCTGGCCGCGCTGCGCCGCCGGCGGGCCAGCGGCCTGCTCGAGCTCGTTGCGGGGGAGCAGCCGCGCCGCCTGCACCTGCGCGAAGGCGATCTCTGGCTGCCCGGCGGGCATCCGCTCGGGAGACAGTTGGCGCAGTCTCTCGACGCGCTGGAGCGCAGCCCCTCCCAGTCGGTCCGTGACGCGCTGCTGGAGCTGGTTTCGCGCATTGCCGGGCACCTGTTCGGCTGGGACGCCGGCGCGAGCCGCCTGGTCGAAGGGCTCGCCGCGCTGCCCGCCGACCTGGTGGGGCCGCTGCCGACCGCCCGGCTGCTGATGGTCGGCAGCGTGATCGGGGTCGAACCGGCCGAGCTCGAACGCCGCCTCGCGGGTCTGGGGACTCGGATTCGCGGCGTCGAGCGGCCGGCTGCCTTCATCGATGCGCTCGGATTCCACCCCGAGGAGCAGTACCTCCTCGAGCGGCTGCGCCGCCCGATGCCGATCGCCGAGCTGCTCGACGGCAATCCCTTTCCACGCGAGGCCGCGGTTCGACACCTCGCCCAGCTGCAGTGGCTCGGCGTCGTGGTCGCGGAGTCGGCCCCCGGTCCGCAGGGCGCCGGCCGCCCCGAGGTCGTGGCCGGCCTTGCCGAGAGGATCGCACGCAGCCTCACTGACCGGCCCCTGTCGATGGCGCTCGAGACGCACCGCCAGCGGGCGGTCGACCTGATCTCGCGGCACGGCGGGCTCGACCACTACGAGCTGCTCGGCATCGATTCGGCCGCCACGGTCGAGGAGATCCACGCCGGCTACGAGGATCTGGCGCGCCTCGTCCACCCCTCGCACGCCGCCCGGCTCGAGCTGCCCGGCGGCGAGTCGGCGCTGCGCCTCCTCTTCGCGCGCGCCACCGAGGCTTACGAAACCCTGCTCGATCCGGAGCTGCGCCGGCGCTACAACGCCCGCCAGATGATCGAAATGCAGCCGGACGCTGTCGACCAGGACCGCCGTGCCGCCGAGGTTCGCGACCTGGCGCGCGGCCAGTTCGAGCGAGCCGTCGCTTATGCCGCGGCGGAGGATCCCCACAACGCGATCCTGCTGCTCGAACAGGCGGTCAAGGTCGATCCACGGGCGGAGTACTGGTGGACGCTCGCCCGCCAGCAGGCGCGCAACCCGAACTGGCAGCGGCGGGCGATCGAGAGTTACCGCCAGGCCCTGCTGCTCGACCCGCACAACGTCGAGGTGCGGCTGGAGTCGGGGCGCCTTTACCAGGAGTGTGGCGATCCGGAGCGGGCCAGGGCGCAGTACGCGGCCGTCCTGCGCTCGGCGCCGGGGCACGCCGAGGCCACCGCCCGGCTGGCCGGCCTGGGAGCCGCTGGCGAGGCGGAGAAAAAGGAGAGCAAGGGCTTCCTGGCACGCCTCTTCCGTCGGGCCTGACGGGCGTATCCTGCTAGAATGACCCTGGTCGGAGGGTCCGAAGCGGTCGCTCCCCGGAGACCCCGGGGAGAGGAAAGTCCGGACTCCCACGGGCAGCATGCTCGCCAACGGCGAGGCGCGGCGACGCGACGGAAAGTGCAACAGAGAGCAGACCGCCGGGTTCCGAAACGGAATCCGGCAAGGGTGAAAGGGTGCGGTAAGAGCGCACCGCCCGGGCGGCGACGTTCCGGGGCACGGCAAACCCCATGCGGAGCAAGACCAAATAGGGGTGCGCGATGCGGGCCGCCCGTCCCGCCTTCTCCGGTTCGCCGGAGACGCGCTCCCGGGTAGGTTGCTGGAGGCCGGTGGCAACGCCGGCTCGAGAGGAATGACCGCAACCCGGCGCGAGCCGGGCACAGAATCCGGCTTACCGGACCCTCCGACCCCTTTGCCTCCTCGCCCCGGTTCCTTCCGTTTCCCGCCGCCGCTCGAACCGGGCGACGCCGTCGGCGTCGCGGCGCTCTCCGGTCCGGTCGACGCAGGGCGGCTCGAGGCCGGCATGGCGGCCCTCGCGCGGCTCGGATTCGATCCCCGACCGGCGCGCAACCTCGCATCCCGCCACCGGATGTTCGCCGGCGACGACGCGAGCCGGCTGGCGGCGTTCCACGAGCTCGCCGACGACCCCGAGGTGCGCGCCATCTTCTTCGCCCGCGGCGGCCACGGACTGCTGCGTCTCCTGCCGGGCATCGACTGGAATCGTCTGGCGCGCGTGCCGCGGGCCTGGGTCGGCTATTCGGACCTCACGCCGTTCCTGCTCGCGGTGGTGGCGCGCCTCGGGCTGGTGGTGTTCCACGGGCCGATGGTCGCGACCGACCTGGCGCGCGGCCTGGAGGCGGAGGAGGAGCGTTCGCTGCTCGCCGCGCTGGGTGGCGGCGGCGTGCTCGCCGTGCCGCTCGCCGGCTGCGTGGCGGCCGACCCGGCGCCCGTGCGCGCGCCGTTGCTGGGCGGCTGCCTGAGCCTCCTGCAGTCGACTCTCGGAACCGCCTGGCAGGCGGGACTCGCGGGTTCGCTGCTCGCACTCGAGGACGTCGCGGAGCCGCTCTACCGCATCGATCGAATGTTGACCCACCTGCGCCTCTCCGGTAGTCTGGCCGCCGTTCGCGGCATCGTTCTCGGGGCTTTCCCGGCGCCGGACACGGCGCCCCTGCCGCTCGCGCGGATCGTCGAGTCGGTGCGAGAGCACGTGCCGGGAGTGCCGATCGCCTGGGGGGCGCCGATGGGACACGCAGCACCGAACTGGACCCTGCCGCTCGGCGCCCCGGCGCTGCTCGATCCCGCCGCCTGCCGCCTCGTCGTCGACCTGTCCGGATCCGCGCGATGAACAAGCCCGTCTTCAAGACCACCAGCCGCAAGCCCGATCAGCCGAATTTCACCGTCGAGTTCGTCGCCGGCGAGTACATCTTTCGCGAGGGGGACCTCGGCACCGAGATGTACATCGTCAACGAAGGAAGCATCGAGATCGCCAAGGAGACCGGCGCAGAGCCGCACGTGCTGGCGGTGCTCGAGAAGGGGGACTTCTTCGGCGAGATGGCGATCCTGGAGGACCTGCCGCGCGCCGCATCGGCGCGCGCGGTCACCGCCGCCAAGGTGCTGATGATCAACGGCTCGACGTTCGATCAGATGCTGCGCGCCAATCCCGAGATCGCGGTGCGGATGATGCGCAAGCTCTCCGGCCGGCTGCGCGAGACGGACCAGCTGCTGCGCGAAGCCCTCGGCAAGCCGGGTCAGGTGCCGATGGTCGAGATGCCGAAGCCGCAGACCGGCGCGCTCCCGGTGAGCACCGCGACGCAACGCCTCGTGCACGAGAAGTCGGGGATGGATTTTCCGCTGTCGGCCGGCGCCGAGACGACCATCGGCCGCCACGATCCGGTGACCGGCATCGATCCCCATGTCGACCTGACGCCGGTCGACACTCAGCGGTCGATCAGCCGTCGACACGCCAAGATCTACCGCCGCGGGGACAAGTACTTCCTCGCCGAGGAGATCGGCACGATGAACGGCACCTTCCTCAACGGCAACCGGCTCGAGACCGGAGTGCCCAACGAGATGTCTCCCGGCGACGAGGTCCGCTGCGGGCTCGTCGAGCTCGTTTTCCGCACCGAGTGAGGTGAGCGCCGCGCCACCGCCCCGGGTCGCGCTGCGCCGCGATTCGCCGCTGCGTTTCCTCAAGGGGGTCGGTCCACAGCGCGCGGAGGCGCTGGCCGCCGCCGGCTGCCACTCGGTCGAGGATCTCCTCTGGCACCTGCCGCTGCGCTGGGAGGACCGCCGCCGGGTGTGCGCCCCGGCCGAGGTCGATCGCCCCGGCAGCTGGACCGTACGCGGCCGCCTCGCCGAGCTGCGGCTGTTGCGGACCCGACGCCGGGGCTTCGTCATCGTACGCGGCCGGGTGGCGGGGGGCGGCGCTCAGCTGCCGGTGGTCTGGTTCAACCAGCCGTGGCTGATGGACCGCTTCGCCGACGGCGACGAAGTCCTGCTGTTCGGCAACGTGCGGGCCACCGAAGGTGGACTGCTCGAAATGCTCAGCCCCGCCGTCCACGGCTGGTCGGAGGCCGGCGGCGAGGGTGGCATCGTCGCGGTCTATCCGGCGGTGGCGGGGATCGGCCCCGCAGCGGTCGGACGCCTGATGGAGCAGGTCGTGCCGGTGCTCGCCGCGGACCCGCCATCCGAGCTGCTTCCCGATTCCCTGCTGGCCGCCTGGTCGCTGCCGCGCCTGGCGGAGGCGCTGCTGGCGATCCACCGGCCGGGCCCGGCGGCCGACCTCGGCGCTCTCGCGGCGCGCAGCGACCCGGCACATCTGCGCCTCGTCTACGGCGAGCTGCTCGAGCTGCAGCTCGAGCTGATGGAACTGCGCTCGCGCGAGATCCGGGTGGAGAAGCGCCACCACTACCGCATCGACGAAGAGTCCCGGCGTGCGGCGCGGGAGATGCTGCCGTTCCGGCTGACCGGGGCGCAGAAGCGGGTGGTCCGCGAAATCGTCGGCGACCTGCAGGGCAGAGCGCCGATGCTCCGCCTGCTGCAGGGGGACGTCGGCAGCGGCAAGACCATCGTCGCCGCGCTGGCGCTGCTGATCGCCGCCACGAGCGGGCTGCAGGCGGCCTTCATGGCGCCGACCGAGCTGCTCGCCGAGCAGCATTTCGGCAACCTGACGCGGCTGCTCGCCGGCCGCGCCCGTGTCGGCCTGTTCACCGGCTCGTCGGCCGATGCCGACCGACGGCGCGCACTCGCGGCCGGAGAGTTCGACGTCGCCGTCGGCACCCACGCACTGATCCAGGGTGGCGTCGTCTTTCGGAACCTCGCGCTGGCGGTGATCGACGAGCAGCACCGTTTCGGCGTCGCCCAGCGCCGGCTGCTGCAGGCCAAGGGAGAGCGCCCGGACGTGCTGGTGATGACGGCGACGCCGATTCCGCGCTCCCTGGCGCTGACGCTGTACGGCGATCTCGAGCAGTCGGTACTCGACGAGATGCCGCCCGGACGCACGCCGGTCGCCACGGAGATCGTGCCGGGTTCCCGCCGTGCCGAGGTCTACCGGCGACTGCGCGGGGCGCTCGCCGCCGGGGCGCGGGCCTACGTGGTTTTTCCGCTCATCGAGGAGAGCGAGGAGGTCTCCGCGGCCTCGCTCGAGCAGATGGGCACCCGGGTGCGCGACTTCCTCGCCGACTCGCCGAGCGCCGTCCTCCATGGGAGGTTGCCGGCGGCCGAGCGGGACCGCATCATGCGAGCCTTCACCAGCGGGGAGATCCGCGTCCTCGTCGCGACGACGGTGATCGAGGTCGGGGTCGACGTTCCGGAGGCGACCTGGATGGTGATCGAGAGCGCCGAGCGCTTCGGCCTGGCGCAGCTGCACCAGCTGCGCGGTCGGGTGGGCAGGGGGAGCGGAGCTTCGCGTTGCATCGCCCTGCACGGGCGTCTCTCCGAGACGGCCGGACGCCGGCTCGAGGTCTTCGCGACGGCCCGCGACGGCTTCGCCATCGCCGAGGCCGACCTGCAGATCCGCGGCCCCGGAGACTTGCTCGGCACGCGCCAGGCGGGGGTGCCGAAGCTGCGCGTCGCCGACCTGATCGGCCACCGCGAATGGCTCGAGCGGGCAAGGGCCGACGCCCGCCGCCTGCAGCCTCGACTCGACGAGCCGGAGCTGGCGCCGCTCGCGGCCCGCGTGCGGTCGCGGGTTAGCAGTCGTTACGAGAGCTTCGCCGGAGGGTGAGCGGGTGCGGATTCTCCTGATCGCGAACACGTTGCCGCCGCACGACCTCTCGGGCGTCGGCGAGCAGGTCGTTCAGCTGGCGGCGGGGCTGGAGGCGCGCGGCCACGAGGTGCGCATTCTCGGCCGCGGCCCCGGGGGAGCCGGCGGGCCGAAAGTGCTCTTTCCGCTCGCCGTCGTGCCGGCGCTGCGACGCACGCTGCGCACGTTTACCGCCGATGTCGTGCAGGTCCATGAGTCCGACGGCGGCCTGGCCGCCCTCTGGCTGCGCTGGTGCGGACCGCGCGGCGCGCGCCGACCGAAGCTCGTCGCGCTGCTCCAGGTCAGCTACGTCGAGGAGCGGCGGGCGGTGCGCGAGCTGCGCGCCGGGGGGCGCGTGCTGGGCCGGCCGGGAGCGGTCGAGAAGCGGTTCCGTCGCTTCAAGGTGCCGCTGCAGGTCCTGCTCGGTCGGTTGAGCGCCCGGCTGGCCGACCGGGTGCTGGCGCCCAGCGCGGCGACCGCCGCGGAGCTGGAGCGCGACTACGGGGCGCGCGACGTCGCGGTGCTGCCCAACGTCACCGGCGGCCTGCCCGCCGCGGCCGAGCGATGCCCCGGGCCGGGCGACGAGCGGGACTTCCTCCTCTTCGTCGGCCGGCTGCGCATCCGCAAGGGGGTCGAGGTCCTGCTCGAGGCGCTCGCGGCGGGAGGCGAGGACCGGCTGTGGATCGCCGGCGACGGCGAACACCGCGCCCGCCTCGAGGCGCGGGCCGACGAGCTCGGGCTGCGCGCCTCCGGACGGGTGCGCTTCCTCGGCCGGGCGTCGCGCGGTGAGGTGCGGGACCTGCTTTCGCGGGCCCGGGCGCTGGTCGTTCCGTCGACCTACGAAGGGATGCCGCTGGTCGTCCTGGAGGCGATGGAGGCCGGGGTGCCGGTCGTCGCCAGCCGGGTAAGCGGCATCCCCGAGGTGGTGATCGACGGTGAGACCGGCTGGCTGGTCCCGTGCGAGGATCCGTCGGCGCTCGCCGCGGCGCTCGCCGACCTGGCCGCCGATCCGGCCTCCGGCGCGCGGCGGGGCGCCGCGGGGCGCCAGCGGGTCGAACTGCTGTACCGGCCGGCCGTCGCCGCGGCCACCTGGGAGCGCCTGGTCGAAGAGAAGGGGGAATCGTGAACCGCTGGACCCGCATCGTCTTCGGGCTCGCTCTGCTCGGTCTGGCCGGCTGGAGCTGGGCCGGATGGACCGGCCATGCCGTGTCGTCGGGGGCGGGCGAGCTGCCTGCCCACGCGCTGGTGGCTTTCGGTTCGACCCTCACGCTGCTCTTCGTCGATCTCTGGCTGGTCGTCTATCTGCTGGTCCACCAGCGGGAGTTGCGCCGCCTGGGCGTGCCGCGGCGGCCATCCGCCGGCATCCGTACGGTGTTCGTCGCGGCAGTCGCTGCGATCGGGCTGACCATCGCCCAGTTCACCGTCGCCGGGGCGCTCTACCCGGGTCGGCTGGCGGCGAATCACCACGCGCTGCTCGCCTTCGCCGCCCTCCTGGCGCAGCTCGCGCTGCTCGGAACCTCGGTGGCGGCCCTGCGACGCCAGGCGGTCGCCGACTGAGTGCGGGGGCGTCGCGGCGGGCCGGGTCGGCCGGGCAGCGCGTGCTAGACTGGGGGCGTTCAGAGCGCCACGCCCGCCGTCGGCCGACCGGGCCGCGACCGGGGCGGCGGCGGTGACCCTCACAGACGAGTGCGTCGGAGCGGGAACCAGGCGCGAGCGCGCCCTTTCCGGGGAGGAGATCGTCCGGTGTCGGATCGTCAGGTCGTGCTGTCGGGAATGCGCTCGACGGGTCAGCTCCACCTGGGGCACTACTTCGGCACGCTGAAGAACTGGGTCGCGCTGCAGGAGCAGCACGACTGCTACTTCTTCGCCGCCGACTGGCACGCACTGACGTCGGAGTACGAGGATCCTTCCCGGGTGGCCTCCAGCACCCTCGAGGCGCTCGCCGACTGGATCGCCGCCGGCATCGACCCCGAACGCTCGGTCGTCTTCGTTCAGTCGATGGTGCCCGAGCATGCCGAACTGCACCTCCTGCTGTCGATGATCACGCCGCTCGGCTGGCTCGAGCGGGTGCCCACCTACAAGGAGCAGATGCGCGAGATCGAGGCGCGGGACCTGTCGACGTACGGGTTCCTCGGCTACCCGGTGCTGCAGACGGCGGACATCATCCTCTACCGCGCCAACCTCGTCCCGGTCGGCGAGGATCAGGCCAGCCATCTCGAGATCAGTCGCGAAATCACGCGACGCTTCAACTCGCTCTATCGCCCGGTCTTTCCGGAGCCACGCGCCCTGTTCACGCCGACCCCGCGCATTCCCGGCCTCGACGGCCGGAAGATGTCGAAGTCCTACGGCAACGCGATCAACCTGTCCGACCCGCCGGAAGTCATCCGCGAAAAGTGCCGCTCGATGTTCACCGATCCGACGCGCATCCGGCGCAGCGATCCCGGCCATCCGGAGACCTGCAATCTGTTCGCCTTCCACCGCCTGGTCTCGCCGCCGGAGGTCGCCGACCGGGTCGAGCGCGAGTGTCGGGCGGCGGCGATCGGCTGCGTGGAGGACAAGAAGCTGCTCGCCGAGCAGCTGATCGCATTTCTCGAACCGCTGCAGAGACGGCGCGCCGAGCTGCTCGCCGATCGGGGCCAGCTGCTGGCCATCCTGCGGCGGGGTTCGGAGCGGGCGCGTGAGCGGGCGGGTGCGACGATGGCCGCGGTGCGCGAGGCGGTCGGCCTCGACTATTCGCGCGCCCTGGAAGGGATGGGGTCGTGAGCGGCGAGACGGCGCCGGACGGGCGGCAGCTGCCCGCGGCCTGGCGGGTCCAGTTGCCGACCTTCGAAGGGCCTCTCGACCTGCTGCTCCACCTGATCAAGATCAACGAGGTCGAGATCACCGACATCCCGGTGGCCACCATCTGCGATCAGTTCCACGAATACCTGCGGCTGATGGAGGAGCTCGACCTCGACGTCGCCGGCGAGTACATCTACGAGGCGGCGCTGCTCATCCAGATCAAGTCGAAGATGCTCCTGCCACGGCCGAAGAAACTCGACGGCACGCCGGTGGAGGAGGATCCGCGCCAGGAGCTGGTGCAGCGCCTGCTCGAGTATCGGCGCCTGCGCGACGCCGCCCAGACCCTGGCCGAGGTCGACCGGCTTCGCCAGGGGGTGTGGACCGGACCGCGCCGGAACTGGCGTTCGGAGGGAGCGGAGGAGGAGGTGTCGCTCGAGGAGGTCTCGCTGTTCGACCTCCTGTCGGCCTTCCGCACCGTGCTGGACCGCTTCGACCGCGAGCACCCCGATCCCATCCAGCTGCCGGGCGAGTCCTTTCCGGTGCGCGGTCAGTTCGACCGGCTGCTCGCCGCGCTCGAGGCCGGCCGCCCGTTCGACCTGCTCGAAGACCTGCGCGGGCGGTCCTGCCGGGCCGAGGCGATCTCGGCGTTTCTCGCCGTGCTCGAGCTGGCGCGACTCAACCTGATTCGCGTGCATCAGACCGAGAGCGGTGCCGTCCTGCTTCACCGCACGACCCGAGGCCTCGCGGCCGAGGATCTGGAGACGATTCAGGCATGAACGCAGAAGAGCCCATTCAGCAGCCGGAAGTCGCCCCGGACGGGACACCGGACGCCGGAACGGAAACGCCGGAGTCCGCCCTGGCCGCCGCGCCGTCGCCTGCGCCGCGGGCCGAGTTCCAGGCGGCGCTCGAGGCGATCCTCTTCGTCACCGCGGAGCCCGTCTCGATCGAGCGCCTGCTCGGCGTCTTCGAGGAGGGGGAGCGTGCAGAGGCGCGCGTGGCCCTCGACGCCGTGCGCTCCCGCTACGCCGCTGACGAAGGGCGCGGCGTGCGACTGGAGGAGGTCGCCGGCGGCCTGCGCATCGTCACTGCCCCCGAGTGCCACCCGTGGCTGCGCCGTTTCTTCGACGCCGCCGGGGCCAACCGGCTCTCGATGGCGGCCCTCGAGACCCTGGCGATCATCGCTTATCGCCAGCCCGTGACCGGGCCGGAGGTCCAGGAGCTGCGCTCCCGGAACTCCTCGACGGCCATCCGTACGCTGCTCGAGCGCCGACTGATCCGCATCACCGGCCGCAGGGAGGTGGTGGGGCGCCCCTTCGTCTACGCCACGACGCGCGAATTCCTGATGCACTTCGGCCTGCGGTCGCTTTCCGACCTGCCGCCGCTCGAGGAGTTCGAGGAGACCTTCGGCGGCGGCGAGGGGGATGTCGCGATCGCGATGCCGGCAGCGGTCTCGCACGGGCACGAGGCGCTCGGCATGGTGTCGGCCGGCGAGGCCGAGTCGGAGCTCGGCAGCGCCTCGTTCACCGTGCACGGCCATCCCGACCACGCGCCCGGGGGGAGCGAAGAGCCCCCGGAGGCCGCGATCGACCCGGAAGCGGGCGAGGAGGAGACATGACCGCCGAGCGCATCCAGAAGATCCTCGCCCGTGCCGGAGTCGCGGCACGCCGCAAGGCGGAAGAGCTGATTCGCGAAGGGCGGGTGACGGTCAACGGCCGCGTCGCCACGCTGGGCGAGAAGGCCGACCCGCAAGGCGACTCGATCAAGGTCGACGGCAAGCGGGTGCAGCCGGTGCGCGAGCACCGCTACCTGCTGCTCAACAAGCCGAAGGGCTATCTGACCGCCGTTTCCGACGCCGACGGGCGGCCGACTGTGCTCGACCTGGTGCCGCCGCCGATGCGGCGGGCGCTGGTGCCGGTCGGTCGCCTCGACTACAACACCGAGGGGCTGCTGATCCTCACCGACGACGGCGAGTTCGCCAACCTCCTCTCGCACCCCCGCTACGGCTGCCACAAGACTTACGAGGTCAAGGTGCGCGGTACCCCCGAGGAGAGCCAGCTGGAGCGGCTGCGCCGCGGCATCGTGCTCGACGGCCACCGCACCGCGCCCTGCCGGATCGATGCGCAGCGCACCACCGTGGTGCGCGGCGAAGAGGGCGGCAACGCCTGGTTCCACGTCGAACTCGCGGAGGGTCGGACGCGCCAGATCCGCGAGATGTTCTTCCGCATCGGCCATCCGGTGCAGAAACTGCGGCGGATCGCCATCGGACCGCTGCGCGACGACCAGATCCCGGTCGGCTCCCTGCGGGACCTGAGCGAGCGCGAGATCCTCGCCCTGCGGCGCGCCGGTGCGCGGGCGACGGCGAAGCCGCCGCGTTCCACTCCCGTTCGGCCGGCGCCGCGCACGCGGGACGGCCAGCCGCCGGCACGGCGACGTCGGCCGGGGCCGCCGCGCTCGTGAACCGGGAACCGCTGGTCGTCGCGATCGACGGCCCGGCGGGGGTCGGCAAGAGTACCGTCGCCCGCCGACTGGCGCGGCGCCTCGGCGTCCCCTATCTCGACACCGGCGCGATGTACCGGGCCCTGGCACTCCACCTGCTCGAGCACGGAATCGACCCCGAGGACCGCGCGGCGGTGACGGCGGCGTTGCCGGAGATCCGCATCGAGCTGCGGGTTGCCGACGACGGCCGGGCGGAGGTGCTGCTCGCCGGCGAGCCGGTCGAGTCGCGCATCCGGTCGGCGGAGGTCGCCGCTGCGACCTCGCGCGCCGCCGTCCATCCAGAGGTCCGCCAGCGCATGGTGACGCTGCAGCGCGCTCTCGCCTGCCGCCACGGCGGCGTCCTCGAGGGGCGCGACATCGGCACGCGGGTGCTGCCCGCGGCGCGCTGGAAGTTCTTCTTCGACGCGCCGCCCGACGTGCGGGCGGAACGCCGGCTGCGCGACCTGCGCGACTCCGGAGCGGAGTCGACGATGGAGGTGGTGGCGCGCGAGCTGGCGGAGCGGGACGCCCGCGACCGCGAGCGGGAGAGCTCGCCGCTGGTCGCCGCGGCCGATGCCGTCCTGGTGGAGACCGGCTCGGCCGGCGTCGACGAACTCGTCGACCGTCTGGCGGCGAGCATTCTCGGGCGGCCGGCCGCCGGCGCCTGACTGCGCCAGCGGGCGGCCGTCGCGCGGCGGATCAGGGGCGCAGCGGGACGCGAGTGCGCGCCGACAGCTCCCAGTGCCGCGGACCGAGGCGACGCACGGCGGCGATTCGCTCCTCGGCGTGCCGGTCACCGGCGAGATACGAGGGGATGCCGTCCCGTTCGGCGATGGCGAAGATTCGCCCGGTCGTGGCGAAGATGCCGTCGGCCATGCGCAGGGCCCGCTCGCGGTCGTAACCGATGTACTCGTTGTAGACGTTGATCAGGCCGCCGGCGTTGATCACGAAGTCGGGGGCGTAGAGGATGCCGCGCCGGTGCAACTCGTTGCCGTCACGGTCCTCGACCGCCAGCTGATTGTTGGCGGCGCCGGCGACAACCTTCGCCTTCAGGCGCGGAATGGTCGTCTCGTTGAGGCTGGCGCCCAGGGCGCAGGGGGCGAACACGTCGCAGTCGACGTCGTAGATCTGCTCCGGCGGCACGATCTCGACGCCGCTGCGCTCGCGCGCATCGGTGCAGGCTTCGGAGTCGATGTCGCAGCCGAGCACTTTCGCCCCTTCGGCGGCCAGGTAGCCGGCGAGGTACCCACCGACGCTGCCGAGACCCTGGACGGCCACCGAACGGCCCGTCAGCGAGGCGCTCCCCCAGACCTTCTCGGCCGCGGCCTTCATCCCCTGATGCACGCCGCGGGCGGTGACCGGCGACGGGTCGCCGGAGCCGCCGCGGTCGACCGGCAGGCCGGTGACCCAGCTCGTCTCGGCGCCGATCGTCTCCATGTCCGCGGTGTCGGTGCCGACGTCTTCGGCGGTGATGTAGTGACCGCCCAGCGACTCGACGAAACGGCCGAACGAACGCATGAGCGTTTCGCTCTTCTGGGTCTTCGAGTCCCCCAGAATGACCGCCTTGGCGCCACCCAGGTGAAGGCCCGCTGCGGCGGCCTTGTAAGTCATGCCGCGCGACAGCCGCAGGGCGTCGGTCAGCGCTTCGTCGGTCGAAGCGTACGGCCACATGCGGACGCCCCCGAGGCCGGGACCGAGGACGGTGGAATGGATGGCGATGATCGCCTTGAGGCCGGCGTCAGGGTTCGAGCAGACGAGAACGCGCTCGTGCCCGTGGGCGACGACCGAATCGAAGATGTCCATGCGTGTCTCCCTCGCGCGCTCGGCCGGCTGGGCTTGCCGGACGCAGCGCCCGGAGTCTACCGCGTAAGATCCTCCGGATGGACGCCAGCGCTGCCGCCGAACGGGTCAAGGCTCGGGCCCGCGCGGCGGGTTTCGACCTCGCCGGAGTCGCGCGGCTTCAGCCGGCGGCCACCCACCCGGCGTACCTGCGCTGGCTCGCGCGCGGCGACCACGGACCGATGGAGTGGATCGAGCGCCATGCCGACTTGCGCGCCGATCCCCGTTCGCTGTTGCCCGGCGCGCGCAGCGCCCTGGTCGTGGCGCTGCGCTACGCGCCGCTCGGCGGTGCAGGTGAGCCGCCGGACGGGCCGCTCTGGCCGCGTGTCGCCCGCTACGCCCGCGGCGTCGACTACCACGACCTGATGCGGAGCCGTCTGCGCGAGGTGGCGGACTTCGTCGCGCTCACCTGGCCGGGTACCCGCAGCCGTGTCTGCGTCGACACGGCACCGCTGCTCGAACGCGAGCTGGCGGTACGGGCGGGCCTCGGCGCGATCGGCAAGAACACCAACCTGCTGCACCCCGAGGCGGGATCCTGGCTGTTGCTCGGAGAACTCCTGCTCACCCTCGACCTGCCGGCCGACGCGCCGATCGCCGATCTGTGCGGCGACTGCTGCAGGTGCCTCGACGCCTGCCCGACCGACGCCCTGCCGGAGCCCTGGCGGCTGGACGCCAGCCGGTGCATTTCCTACTGGACCATCGAGCACCGCGGCCCGGTGCCCGACGAGATGGCCACGGCGCTCACCAGCTGGGTCTTCGGCTGCGACCGCTGCCAGGAGGTCTGCCCGTGGAACGGCCGGCCGGGAGCCGCCGACCACCCGGAACTCTCGGTTCCCGAGCACCGGCGGCGGCTGGATCTGGTCGACCTGCTCACCCAGACGGAAGAGGAGTACCGGGAGCGCTTCCGCGGCAGCGCCATGAAGCGCGCCCGGCACGAGGGACTGCGCCGCAACGCCGCGCACGCCCTGGCGGGGGAGCGGGACCCGCGCTCCCGGGAGGCCCTCGGGCGCGCCGCCGAGTCCGACCCTTCGCCGGTGGTCCGGGACGCCGCGCGCCGCGCCGCCGCCCGGCGGGAATCCGGGGTTTGACTCCAAGTCCTGTCGCCACCTATACTTCCTGACCTTCGAGTCCGACTCCATCGAGAGGTCTCGGAAATCCCGCCCGGGAACGACAGGCCACGGCCTGAATCTCTAAAGCCAAGGAGGCAGTGCGGCTTATGGTTTCGACGGACAAGGAGCGCGTGAACTTCGATCAGGAGGTCAGCGCCGAGGATCAGCAGGCGTACGAGCAGTTTCTCGCGCTCTACGACAGCAGCCTGCGCAATCTCGCCGAGGGCGAGATCGTGCGCGGCAAGGTGGTCGCGATCAGATCGAACTCGGTCGTGGTCGACGTCGGGTACAAGTCGGAGGGATTGATCCCCACCGAGGAGTTCCTCGACGCGGAGGGCAAGATCCCGGTTCAGGTCGGGGACGAGGTCGAAGTGCTGCTGGAACGGACCGAGGATGTCGAGGGGCACGTGCTGCTCTCGTACACCAAGGCCGCGAAGATGCGTGTCTGGACCGACGTCGAGCAGAGCTTCCGCGAGGGCCGCGTGATCAAAGGCCGCGTCATCGACCGCATCAAGGGCGGGCTTACCGTCGACGTCGGCGTGCGGGCCTTCCTGCCCGGCTCGCTGGCCGACATCAAGCCGGTCAAGAACCTCGAGGCGCTCAAGGGGCGCGAGCTCGAGTTCAAGGTGATCAGCCTCGATCGCCGCCGCAACAACATCGTCCTGTCGCGCAAGGCGGTGCTCGAGAAGGAGTACGAGCAGAAGAAGGGCGAGACGCTCGAAAAGCTGCAGGAAGGCGCGCCGATGCGTGGCGTGGTCAAGAACATCACCGACTACGGCGTCTTCATCGACCTCGGTGGCATCGACGGCCTGCTGCACATCACCGACATCTCCTGGGGTCGCGTCAACCATCCCTCGGAGCACTTCTCGATCGGTGACGAGGTGGACGTCCTGGTGCTCAAGTTCGACCGCGAGACCGAGCGCGTCTCCCTGGGCTTCAAGCAGCGCACCGAGGACCCCTGGATCCTCGTCGACAAGCGCTTCCCGATCGGCGCCCGCGTGCACGGCAAGGTGGTCAGCCTGGTCGACTACGGCGCCTTCGTCGAGCTCGAGCCCGGCGTCGAGGGTCTCGTTCACGTCTCCGAGATGTCGTGGACGAAGAAGGTCGTCAATCCGTCCAAACTCCTCACTATCGGCCAGGAGCTCGACGCGATCGTCACCGAGCTCGACCTCGGGCAGCGCCGCATCAGCCTCTCGCTCCGCCAGACCGAGCGCAATCCGTGGGAGGACCTGTCGCATCACTTCCCGATGGGCTCGATCATCGAGGGCAAGGTGCGCAACCTCACCGAGTTCGGCGCCTTCGTCGAGATCACCGAGGAGATCGACGGCCTGATCCACGTCTCCGACATGAGCTGGACGAAGCGGATCAAGCACCCCAGCGAAGTCCTCAAGAAGGGGGACACGGTGCGGGCGCGGATCACCAACATCGACGTCGAGAACCAGCGGGTGTCGCTGTCGATCAAGGAGTTCATGCCCAACGAGTGGCAGGACTTCGTCGAGAACAACCGGGTCGGCGACATCGTCACCGGCCGGGTGGTCAACGTGACCGACTTCGGCCTCTTCATCGACATCTACGACGGTCTCGAGGGCCTCGCCCACGTCTCCGAGATCGACTTCGGCGGCGGCAAGCTCTCGGACCACTTCTCGGCTGGCGAGTGGGTGCGCGCGCGCATTCTCCGCATCGAGGAGGAGGACAAGAAGGTCGGCCTGACGCTGCGCGGCGTGACTCAGCCCTCGGCCGAGGAGATCGCCGAGCTGGAGGCGGCCGCCAAGCAGGCCGAGCAGCCCGCCGAGGCAGCGGCCGAAACCGAAGCGGAAGAAGGCGTCGAGAGCGCCGAGACGTCCGAATCCGCCGAGTAAGAGGCGACCGGTGTCCGAAGCGATGGCGAACGTGGTCGGCGAGAGCGTCGACGGGTTGACCAAGGCCGAACTGGTCGAAGAGGTGGCTCGCGTCACCCAATTGACCAAGAAGCAGGCCGAGGAGATCGTCAACACGGTCTTCGCGACCATCGTCGAGTCGCTGCGCAGCGGACGCAAAATCGAGCTCCGCGGATTCGGAAGCTTCCGCATCCGCGACCGCGGAGCCCGACTCGGGCGCAATCCGAAGACCGGCGAGAAGGTGGAGGTTCCGCCCAAGCGGATCCCCTACTTCAAGCCCGGCAAGGAGCTCAAGGAGCAGCTCAACCGGCAGGTGCCGTGAGCGGGGATCGCGAGCCGGAGGCCGGGGTCCCCTGGCGGGCGGTGGGGCTGTGCGCCCTCGCCTGGCTGGTGCCGGTTTCCGGCCACCTCCTCCTGAGACGTCGCGGCAGGGCGCTCGTTTTCGCGGCGGTGCTGCTGACCGCGGTCCTCGTCGGTGTCTCTCTCGAGGGCAACCTGCACCGCATTCTGCCGGGGCAACCCCTTACCGTGCTCTTCACCCTCGGCTCCATGGGAATCGGCGCGCCCTACTTCGTGCTGCGGTGGGGGATGGGCTACGTCGGGGTGCCGGAGGCCCCCGGCTACGAGTACGGAACGGTATTTCTCCTCTCGGCCGGCCTGATGAACCTGCTTCTCGTCCTCGACGTGTTGGACATCGCCCGCGGCCGCAAGGACTGAACCGGTGAGTCACTTCGGCCTCATGCTCCTCTACGCCCTGCTGCTCGGCGCCTTTCTTGCCACCCTCTGGCGGCGCGAGCGGCGGGAGCAGCTTCGCCTCTTCCTGCAGGTCTTCGTCAGCCTGATCGGCGGCAGCATATTGCTCGGCTGGCTGATGTACCTCTTTCCATCGGGTCCCCCCGCGCCCTTGCCGTGAGCGGACCGGGTCTGCTGGTCGTCGCCGGCGAGGCCTCGGGCGATCAGCGGGCCGCGCAACTCATCGCCGCCCTGCGGCGCCGGATTCCGGATATCGCTCCGTTCGGACTGGCTTCGCAAGCGTGCCGCGCCGTCGGCGTCGAGACGATCGCCGACAGTCACGAGATCGCCGTGGTCGGCATCGCCGAAGCGCTGAGGGTGCTGCCCCGCGCCGCGGCGATCTTCGGCCAGCTGCTGGCCGAAACCGACCGGCGGCGACCGGCGGCGGCGCTGCTCGTCGACGCCCCGGACTTCAATCTCCGCCTGGCTCGCAAGCTCGCCTGGCGCGGCATTCCGGTCATCTACTACGTCAGTCCGCAGGTCTGGGCCTGGCGCCAGGGGCGGATACGCACGATCGCGGACTGCGTTGCCGAGATGCTGGTGCTCTTTCCGTTCGAAGTCCCGTTCTACCGGCGGCACGGGGTGGCGGTCACCCACGTCGGGCACCCGCTGGTCGACGAAGTTCCCCTTTTGCCCCAGGCGTGGGACTCGGTACCCCGCGGCACGCAACCCGAGCGCTACCGCATCGCGCTGCTGCCGGGGTCGCGGCGCAGCGAGATCCGCGCCCTGCTGCCAACTTTGCTCGCCGCCTCGGCTTGGCTTTCCACCCGTATTCCGGTGCAGGCAAGGTTGATCCTTGCGCCTTCCATCCCGCGCTCGCTGGTCGAGCCGGTGATCGCGGCAAGCGGAGTGCCGGTAGAAATCGCCACCGAGGATCGCCTGGCGGCAGTGGCCGATTCGCACCTCGCACTGTGCGCCTCGGGGACGGCTACGCTCGAGACGGGGCTGGTACGCACGCCGATGCTGGTCTGCTATCGCCTCGCCGGACCCACCTGGACGATCGCCCGGCGACTGGTCCGGGTGCCGCACGTCAGCTTGGTCAATCTGGTTCTCGATCGCCGCGCGGTTCCGGAGCTGCTGCAGCACGACGCCTCGCCCTCCCGCATCGCCGCCGAGGCGCTGTCGCTGCTAGGTTCGCGACGCGACATCGAACGGATGCGCGGTGACCTCGCCGAGCTGCGCAGCCGGCTGGGCGACTCCGGAGCCAGCGAACGCGCCGCCGCGCGGCTGGCGGCATGGATCGAAGGGCGGGGGAGGGCGGCATGAAGCTCGTCGGTTTCCTCTTCCACTACCTGCGCCGATACTGGCGCTGGGCCCTGCTGGCGCTCACCGCAACGCTGGTTTACGCCGCGGCGACGGTGCTGCTGATCCAGCTCATCCAGGCGATCTTCGGCGAGGTGCTGCGCTTCGACGGCCAGGGACTTCCCGGCGAGGTGGCGGGCCTGGTGGCACCGGCCGAACCCGCCGGACCGGCGATGGACGCCGACGGAGCGACGGAGGCGGGCCAGCGGGCGCGGGTCTTCCTCGACCGCTGGCTCAACGACGGCTACGAACGGATGAAGGGTGCCTTCGGCATCCACCCGGGCAACGTCGTGGTCTTCGTTCCGGTCCTGTTCGTCTTCATCTTCGTCCTGCGCAGCCTCGCCGACTTCGTCAACGGCTATGCCTTTCAGCGCATCGGACTGGGAGCGACGACCGACCTGCGCAACGAGCTCTATCGCCGGACCCTCGAGCAGACGAGCCGGTTCCACGCCGAGCACCCCTCCGGCGAGCTGGTCAGCCGCGTCGTCCACGACGTCGGGGTCCTCCAGACGGCGATTTCGACCCGGCTGGTCGACCTGTTCCAGCAGTCGGTAACACTGCTCGGTCTGCTCCTGCTGCTCTTCTCGATCGACTTCGGACTCGCCTTCGTCAGCCTCGTCGCGGCTCCCGCGGTGCTGTACCCGATCGTCCGCTTCTCCAAGGGCATGCGGCGCACCAGCCATCGCGCCCAGGAACGCACCGCCGACCTGGCCAACCTGGTCTCCGAGTCGGCGCGCGGCCAGCGGGTGGTCAAGGCCTTCGGAATGGAGGAGTTCGAAGCGGCACGATTCCGAGAAGCGACCGCGCGCCACCTGGCGGTCAACCTGCGCGGCCAGCTGCTGTCGAACCTCTCCAGCCCGGTCATCGAAACGGTCGGCGTGATCGGCGCCGGCGTCTTCCTCATGTATGCCGGGCGACAGATCCACGCCGGCACGATGGACGCCGCGACGCTGATCAAGTTCCTGTTCAACCTCTACCTGATGTACGACCCGATCCGGAAGCTCAACAAGGCGAACCTCGTGGTGCAGCAGTCGCTCGCCGCGGCGCAGCGCATCCGCCACCTGATCGATCTGCCGGTCGAGATCCGCGATCGCGAGAACGCCGTCGCCGTCGAGTCGCTGCGCGACTCGATCCGCTACGAGGGGGTGGTCTTCCGCTACGAGCATCGCGAGGTCCTGCGCGGCATCGACCTCGAGATCCGGCGCGGCGAGGTGGTGGCCTTCGTCGGCCCCTCGGGCGGCGGCAAGACGACGCTGGTCAACCTGCTGCCGCGCTTCTTCGACGTCACCGAGGGGCGGATCCTGATCGATGGCGTCGACGTGCGGGACCTGCGGCTCGCCAGTCTGCGCGGGCTGGTCGGCCTGGTCACCCAGGAGACGGTGCTGTTCAACGACACCATCCGCCACAACATCGCCTACGGGCGCTCCGATCTGTCGCTCGAGGCGGTAGAGGAAGCGGCACGCGCCGCGCTGGTCGAGGAGTTCGTGCGCGACCTTCCCGCCGGCTACGACACCCAGATCGGCGAGGCGGGCGTGCGACTCTCCGGCGGCCAGCGCCAGCGCCTGGCCATCGCCCGGGCGATGCTCAAGAACGCCCCCATCCTGGTGCTCGACGAGGCGACGTCGCAGCTCGACACGGAGTCGGAGGCGCTGGTTCAGCAGGCACTCGCCAACCTGATGCGCGGCCGCACCACCCTGGTGGTGGCCCACCGGCTGTCGACGGTCAAGCGGGCCGACCGGATCTGCGTCATCGAGGCGGGACGGATCGTCGAGCAGGGAGATCACGAGCGGCTGCTCGCCGTCGGCGGCACCTATCGGCGACTGCACGATCTGCAGTTCCAGGAGTGAGCGTGGCCGCCACGAAGCCGGACACCGGTGGCGACGCGGGAGACGGCGGGGGAGCACGCGTCGTGCTGCTCTCGCTTCTCGGGGCGTGGACCATCCGGCTGCTGCGCGCGACTCTCCGGCTGCGCTTTCACGACGACGCCGGAGTGCGCGCCCGCGAGCGCGACGGGCACAACTTCATCCTCGCCTTCTGGCACCGGCACATGCTGCTGATGCGCTACGCTTACCGCGGTCGTCGCATGAACGTCCTGTCCAGTCGCAGCCGCGATGGCGAGATCATGGTGGGCGTGCTGGCGCGTCTCGGCATTCGCGCCAGCCGGGGTTCGACGACGCGCGGAGGAGCCGCGGGCCTGCTCGATCTGGTGCGCCGGGCGCGCTCCGGCTGGGACCTCGGCGTGACGCCGGACGGCCCGCGCGGCCCGGCGCGCGTGGTACAGCCGGGGGTGATCCTCGCCGCAGCGGCGACCGGATTGCCGATCATCCCGGTCGCCATGGCGGCGACGCGCCGGCGCGAACTCTCGACCTGGGACCGGATGCCGGTGCCGTTGCCGTTCAGCCGCGTCGACATCGTTTACGGAGAGCCGATCGTCGTGCCCCGCCGGGGCTCTCCCGAGGAGTGGGCGCCGCGCCTCGCGGCGGCGATCGACGCGGTCGAGGCGCGGGCCGAGCGGCTTGCCGCCGGAAAGGAGGCGGGCGGATGAAGAGCATGACCGGCTTCGCGCAGGCGACCGCCGAGGGGGAAGGGCGGCGGATCGAAGTGACCGTGCAGGGCTGGAATCAGCGCCACCTGGATGCGGTCCTGCGCCTGCCCGAGGATCTGCGCGGCCGGGAGCCGGCGCTGCGCCAGCGCCTCGGCGCTGCGGTCCAGCGCGGGCGATGCGAGGTCGTCGTGCGCAGCGTTTCGACCGGACTTCCCGCCACCCGGGTGCGCATCGACGCGGCCGCCGTCGCGGCCCTGCAGGCTGGTGCGGGGGATCTCGTACGCGACGGGCTCGTCGATCCGCGCCTCACCCTCGGCGAGCTGCTGCGCGCTCCCGGCCTGGTGGTCGTCGAGTCGGGGGAGCTGGCCTGGACGGAGGCCGACTCGGCGCGCCTCGATGCCGCTTTCGACCAGGCGCTCGTGGACTTCGCAATGGCGCGGGCGGCCGAAGGGGGGCGCCTCGCCGCGGCGCTCGAGCGGGCGCGCGGCGAGCTGGCTTCGCTCACCGTCGCCCTGACCGCGCGCCGCGGCACGGCGGCGGCGCGCCTCGGCGAATCCCTGCGCGCCCGGCTGGCGGAATTGCTCGATCCGGCCGGCTCGCCGGTGCCGGAGGAGCGGCTGGCGCAGGAGATCGCCCTGCTGGTCGACAAGGGAGACATCCGCGAGGAGCTCGACCGCCTCGCCGCGCACCTGGATCATTTCGCCGAGATCGCGACGCGCGACGAAGCGGTCGGCAAGCGGCTGGAGTTCCTCACCCAGGAGATCCTGCGCGAGCTCAATACGATCGGGTCGAAGAGCCGGGACGTCGAGATGACCCGACTGGTGGTCGACGCCAAGGTGATCTGCGAACAGATCCGGGAGCAACTGCAGAATGTCGAGTGAACACCTCTCCGGCAGCGGAGACCTCTTTCTCCTCTCGGCCCCTTCGGGGGCTGGCAAGACGACCCTCATCCACGGCATCCGCGAGCGCATCGCCGATGAAGGGGAGCTCGTCTTCTCGGTCAGCCATACGACCCGGGGACCGCGCGCCGGCGAGGTCGACGGGCGCGACTACCACTTCGTCGACGCCGCCGCCTTTCAGCAGATGATCGCCGGTGACGCGTTCCTCGAATGGGCCGAGGTTCACGGCAACTACTACGGCACGTCTCGCCAGGCGGTGATTCCGTTTCTCGCCGCAGGCCTCGACGTCATCGTCGACCTCGACGTCCAGGGGGCCGAGCGCCTGATGCACGCCTTTCCGACCGCCCACAGCATCTTCGTCCTGCCGCCGGGTTACGCCGACCTGGTCCGCCGGCTCGGAGGGCGCGGTCTCGACGACCCGGAGCAGGTCGCCCGCCGCCTCGCGGTCTCCAGGTGGGAGATTCGTCGCTACGAATCGTATCAATATGTTATCGTCAACGACGATCTGGAACGAGCCAGCCGTGCTCTGGCTGCGATCGTCCTCGAGAAGCGGCAACGCCGGGCCCGGCAGCAGAGTCGCATCGACCGGGTCCTCGCCGACTTCGAGCGGTCCGGTGGCGCGGATCCCGGCAGCTGAAACACGGAGATTTCATGGAACGCATCCCCGAGCGGATCGACAGCACTTTCCGTTTCGTCCTCCTGTCCGCCCGCCGCGCCGAACAGCTCCTGCGCGGAGCTCGTCCGCGGGTCGACCTGCCGAACGCCAAGGCGACGAGAATCGCGATGCGCGAGGTGTCCGAAGACCTGGTCGAGTGGCAATACGGTCCGCCGCCGGCGCCCGTACCGGTGGTCGAGGACGAGGGAACGGCCGTCGAGGAGACCGCGGCCCCCTGAGCGGGGCGCGGGCGACCCGGAGGCCAGCGTGGAAGCGAGGACGTCCGGCCGTCGCATCCTGCTCGGCGTCACCGGCGGCATCGCCGCCTACAAGTCTCCGGAGCTGGTCCGGCGCCTGCGCGACGCCGGGTTCGAAGTCCAGTGCATCCTCACCCCGACGGCGGCCGCTTTCGTCAGCGCGCTGACCCTCGAGGTGGTGAGCGGGAGTCCGGTACTCGGGGAGGAGTATCTGCAACCCGGGGTCGGAGGAGCCGAACTGCACATCCAGGCGGCGGCGCGCGCAGATCTCCTGCTGGTCGCTCCCGCCACCGCGCATACCCTGGCCGCCCTCGCCCTCGGGCTGGCCGACAACATGCTGCTCACCACGGCCCTGGCGTTCACCGGGCCTGTCCTGGTCGCTCCGGCGATGCACGCCGCCATGTGGAACCAACCGGCGGTGGCGGCGCGCGTCGCCGAGCTGTGCGCCCGCGGTGTCGAGATCGTCGGCCCCGTCGAGGGGGCCCTCGCCTCCGGTGAGCTGGGGATCGGCCGGATGGCCGAGGTCCCCGAACTGGTCGCGGCGGTGCAGCGCCGTTTCGCGGCGGGGCTGCTGGCCGGCCGTCACCTGCTGGTCGCCGCCGGGCCGACTCACGAGCCGATCGATCCGGTGCGCTTTCTCGGCAACCGGTCGAGCGGCAAGATGGGTTTCGCCCTCGCGGCGGAAGCGGCGCGACGTGGGGCGCGGGTCAGCCTGATAGCGGGACCGGTGGCCCTGCCGACCCCCGCGGGTGTGGAGCGGTTCGACGTCGAGACGGCGCTCGAAATGGAAGCGCGCGTGCACGCCCTGGCCCCGTCGGCCGACGTGATCGTCCTCGCCGCCGCGGTCGCCGATTTCCGTCCGCTCGCCGCGGCGCCGGCGAAGATCAAGCGCAGCGCCGGCGTGCCGCAGATCGAGTTGGTCGCCAACCCGGACATTCTCGCCGGCCTTGCCGCGGTGGCGCCCCGCGCCCTGCGGGTCGGCTTCGCGGCGGAGACCGGGGACGACGACGCGGAAGCGGCGCGCAAACTGCTCGCCAAGGGCGCCCACCTGCTGGTCGCCAACGACGTGTCGCGGTCCGACATCGGCTTCGGCAGCGACCAGAACGAGGTCACCGTTCACTGGCGCGACCGCGAGCCGCTTCGTCTGTCGCGTCGCCCCAAGTCCCAACTGGCCGGCGACCTGCTCGATCTCATCACCCGCGAACTGCCGGGGTCCGACCCTGTCGACGCCACCGCTCGCTGACGTCCTGCGCTACCTCGCCGATCTCGGCTGGACGCACGTCTACCCGCGTCCGTCGGCAAGCGCCGGGTCCGCTTCGAGTCTCGGGCCCGGCGAGCCGTTCCGGCCGACGGCGCCGGCGGCGGAGATCGACCTCGAGCGCCTCGCCGCCGAGGCGGCAGCGTGCCGGAACTGCAAACTCTGCGAGACCCGCCACTCGGTGGTTTGGGCCGACGGCGATCCCCGCGCCCGCCTGATGTTCGTCGGTGAGGGACCCGGCGCCGAAGAGGACCGGCGCGGCCTGCCGTTCGTCGGCGCCGCCGGCGAGCTGCTCGACCGGATGATCGCCGGCATCGAGCTCGAACGCGGACAGGTCTACATCGCCAACGTCGTCAAGTGCCGGCCGCCGGGAAACCGGAATCCCGAGCCCGACGAGATCGCCGCCTGTCGCGGCTACCTCGAGGCGCAGATCGACGCGGTGCGTCCCGCCGCGCTGGTTCTCCTCGGTCGGGTCGCGGCGCACGCGTTGCTGGCCAGCGACGCCCCGGTGGGCAGATTGCGCGGCGCCTGGCACGAAGTGCGGGGTGTCGCGACACGGGTGACATACCACCCGGCCGCGCTGCTGCGCGACGCCGGGCTGAAGCGGCCGGCCTGGGAGGATCTCAAGGTAGTCCGCGACCGGCTGACTACCGGCATCGCGGCGGACTGAATCGACGAGGAGGACGGGCGTGGCAACGGAACTCGTGGTGAGTGTGACCGGCCGGCGGTTGCCGGCGGGGCGGGTGGTGGTCGGCCTGTTCGCCGGAGAGAAGGCGGCGCCGGCCGGACTTCCGGCTGCGGTGGCGAAGGGTGTCGAGGTCGCGCTGCGGCGCGCCGGCTGGAAGGGCGAGGAGGGGCAGAGTGCCGAGCTCGAGCTCGCCGCCGGACGTGTCCTGCTGGTGCGCGGTCTCGGCAAGCGTGCCGATCTCGATGCGCAGCGCTTGCGCGCCTGGCTCGGACAGGCGGTCGATGCGGTACGCAGCGCCGACGAACCGGCCTTCGTCCTCGCGGTGCCCGACCACGAGATCGCCCGCGGCGCTGCCGCGGCGGCGCGGATCGCCCGCGAGATCGCGATCGCCGGTTACCGCTTCGACTCCTGGCTGGGCAAGAAGCATCGCTCGCGGCTGAAGCGAGTCGACCTGCTGCCACCGGACGGCGACGCCGCGGCCTGGCGCGCCGGGGTGCCGGTGGGGGCGGCGGTGGCGGCGGGGGTGGCGTTGGCCCGCGATCTCGGCAACACGCCACCCAACGTCGCCACGCCGGCCTGGATGGCCGCGCAGGCCGCCCGCCTGGCCCGGCGGCACGGGGCGAAGATCCGGATCCTCACCCCGACCGAGATGAAGCGGCGCGGGATGGGGGGAATCCTCGCGGTGGGTGGCGGCTCGGAGCATCCGCCGCGCCTGGTGCGCATCGAGCTCGGCAGCGGGCCGCGCACGGTGGCGCTGGTGGGCAAGGGGGTCACCTTCGACACCGGCGGCATCTCGATCAAGCCGGCCGGACAGATGGACGAGATGAAGTGGGACAAGTCGGGAGCCTGCACCGTTCTCGGAGCCCTCGAGGCAATGGCGCGCCTGAATCTGCCCGTGCGCGTGCGGGCCTACCTGCCGCTGGCGGAGAACATGCCGGATGGCCGCGCCTATCGGCCGGGGGACATCGTGCGCTGCGCCAACGGGCGGACGGTGGAGATCCTCAACACCGACGCCGAGGGCCGGATGATCCTCGCCGACGCCCTGGCCTGGGCGGCGAGCGAGAAACCCGACCATCTGCTCGAGTACTCCACCCTAACCGGGGCCTGCGTCGTGGCGCTGGGGCCGACCGGTGCCGGCCTTTTCACCCCGGACGACGAGCTCGCCGGCGGGCTGCTCTCGGCCGCCGAGAGCAACGGCGAGCGCCTCTGGCGCCTGCCGCTCTGGCGCGAGTTTCTCGAGGAGATGCGCGGTGCCCACGCCGACCTGCGCAACTCGGGCGGCCGCTGGGGCGGCGCCTGCACCGCCGCCGCCTTCCTATCCCAGTTCGTCGAACCGGTCGCCAGCTGGGCCCACCTCGACATCGCCGGGCCGGCCTATGTCGGCGAAGGCAAGATCCAGCGCGGCGCCACCGGCTACGGGATCGCGCTGACCGTCGACTGGCTGCGGTCGCTGGGAAAGAGCGGGCGGCGGCCTCGCCGGTGAGCGCGCTGCTCGAGGTCCGCGACCTCGAAATCGTCTTTCCGTTCGGTGGGAAGGAGCTGGCGGTGGTGCGCGGCGTCTCGTTCGACGTGGGACGCGGCGAGATCGTCGGCCTGGTGGGGGAGTCGGGCTCGGGCAAGAGCCTCAGCGCGCTCGCCCTGCTCGGCCTGATCCCTCCGCCGGGGCGGATCCGGCGCGGTTCGATCCGGCTCGCGGGGCGTGAGCTCGTCGGCCTGGGCGAGGCCGCCCTGCGGCCGGTTCGCGGCGGCAGGATCGGCCTCGTCTTCCAGGAGCCGTCGGCCGCCCTCAACCCGGTGTTGACCGTCGGGACCCAGATCGTCGAGGCGATCCGCGCCCACCGGCCCATGCCGCGCCGCGAGGCTCGGCGGCGGGCCGAGGAGCTGCTGGCGCGACTGGCGGTGCCCGACCCGCGGCGCCGCCTCGCGGAGTATCCGCACCAGCTCTCCGGCGGCCAGCGCCAGAGGGTGCTGGTCGCCATTGCGCTGGCGGCCGGTCCCGACCTGCTCGTCGCCGACGAGCCGACGACGGCCCTCGACGTCACCCTGCAGGCGCAAGTGCTCGACCTGTTCCGCGACCTGCGCCGCGACCTCGGTCTCGGCCTGCTGCTGATCACCCACGATCTCGCGGTGGTGGCCGGCACCTGCGACCGGGTGGCCGTGATGTACGCCGGGCAGATCGTCGAGTGCGGGCCGACGGCGGAGCTCTTCGCCGCGCCCGCCCATCCGTACACGCGCGGCCTGCTGGCGTCCCTGCCAGAGATCGGCTCGCCGGCGCCCCGTGGCGAACTGCCCGCCATCCCCGGTCAGGTCCCCTCGGCCGGGGATCTGCCGCCGGGCTGTCCCTTCCATCCGCGCTGTGAGATGCGCCTGGCGGAATGCGCGACGAGCGAGCCGGAGTGGATCGATCACGGCGCGGGACGCGGCGCCCGCTGCGTTCTGGCACGCCCCCGGGAGGTCGCGTGACGCCGCCTCCCTGCCTCGAGGTGAGCGGCCTGCGGGTCGAGTTCGCGCTGCAGCGGGGGCTGCCGGGCCGGGCCCGCCGCCGCGTCCGGGCGGTCGACGGGGTCGATCTCGTCGTGGCCGAGGGCGAGACCGTCGGCCTGGTGGGGGAGTCGGGAAGCGGCAAGACGACGTTCGGACGGGCGGTCCTGCGCCTCGTCGAGCCGGCCGGCGGCAGCGTCCGGTTCCGCGGCGAGGACCTGCTGGCTCTGCCGCCGCGCCAGCTGCGCCGGCGACGGCGCCACCTGCAGATGGTCTTCCAGGATCCGTGGGGATCGCTCGATCCGCGGATGCGGATCGGCGAGGCGATCTTCGAGCCGCTCACCGTGCATCGCCTGGCGACGCGCCACGCGCGGGCCGAGCGGCTCGCCCGCATGCTCGCCGAGGTCGGCATGCCGGCCGACGCGCAGCACCGCTTTCCGCACGAGTTCTCGGGTGGCCAGCGACAGCGGATCGGCATCGCGCGCGCCCTCGCCACCGACCCGGCGCTGCTGATCGCCGACGAGCCGGTGTCGGCGCTCGACGTCTCGGTGCGCGCCCAGATCGTCAACCTGCTCGCCCGGCTGCAGGTCGAACGCGGGCTGGCCATGCTGTTCATCGCCCACGACCTGGCAATCGTCGAGCAGATCGCCGACCGGATCGCCGTGCTCTACCTCGGACGCATCGTCGAGGAAGGCGGGGCACGCGACCTGCTCGCGCGCCCTCTTCATCCCTATACCGCGGCCCTGCGCTCGGCCGTTCCGTCGGCGCGGCCGGTGGCCGCGGACGGCCGGATCCGCCTCGTCGGCGAGCCGCCCGACCCGGCGGATCCGCCCGCAGGCTGTCCGTTTCATCCGCGCTGCCCGGTCGCCCGGAACCTCTGCCGCGATCGCGCTCCCGGACTCGTCGGGATCGGCGCCGGGCGGCGGGTGGCCTGCCACTTTCCGGGCGAGGCAGGAGTCGACGGACTCGGGGCGGGCGGAACTTTTCCGCCTACCTGACGTACTGTTCCCAGACGTGAAGCTCGACGCAAGACCAAGAGGAATCGAGGAATGATGACACCCTGGACCATCCGCCGCCGGTCGATCGCAGCCCGCGCGGCTCTCTGCCTCCTGGCGGGCGGCTTCGCCCCCGCCTTCGCGTCGTCACCCGTCGAAGTCCGCAGCCAGCCGACCGGCGCCACCGGCGCGGCGACGCTGCGGATCGAGGGAGACGCCGTCCACCTGAGCCTCGAAGAGACGATCGCGCTGGCGCTCGAGCGCAACCTCGGCCTGCGTGTCCAGCGTTACGGCCGCGAGCGCGTGCGCCTCGGCGTCGAGCAGGCGATGGGAATCTACGACTTCGGTCTCGGTGCCTCGGTCTCGGCGTCGAGCGATGAGAGCCCGGCGGCCTCGAATCTCGACGGCGCCGACGTCCAGAAGCAGGATCGCCAGTTACTGTCGGCAGGCCTCTCGCGCCTCCTCCCGACCGGCGGCACCGCGCAGCTCGCCTGGAGCAACTCGCGCCTCGAGACGAACAGCCAGTTCTTCTCGATCAATCCGTCGTACAACTCCGGCCTCGACCTGTCGTTCTCGCAGCCCCTGTTGCGCAACTTCGGTCGCGACGCCACCGAGTTCGGCATCCGGATCGCCGGCCTCGACAGCGAAATGGCGCGCGAGGGCTTCGTCGAGCAGATCGTGGCCACGATCGCCAGCGCCGAGAACGCCTACTGGAACCTGGTGGCGACCCGCTACCGCCTCGAAGTCGCCGAGGAGAGCCTCTCCCTGGCGAAGCAGCTCCACTCGGACAATCAGGTGCGGGTCGACGTCGGAACGCTGGCGCCGCTCGAGCTGGTGCAGAGCGAGGCCGGCATCGCGACTCGCGAGGAGGAGATCATCCGGGCGCGCGGCGACATCGGCGACGCGGAGGACGCGTTGCGCTACCTGCTCGACCTCGACGAGCCCCGCGTCTGGACCCTGCCGCTGGTTCCCGACACGGCCCCGGACGTCGAACGGTTCGATTTCGACGTCAACCAGGCGATCGAAACCGCCATGGCGTCGCGCCCCGAGCTGGCGCGCGAGCAGCTGGGCCTGCAGGCCCGCGAGATCGAAGCGGCCTATCAGCGCGCCCAGACCAGGCCGCGGCTCGATCTCGTCGCCTCCTACGGATTCAACGGCGTCGGCGGCGACGTGGTGATCCGCGACAACCAGGGAAATGTCGTTTCGCGCCTCGACGGCGGCTGGGACGACGCCCTCGAGCAGGTCACCGACGCCGACTTTCCCGGCTGGTCGGTCGGTCTCGAGTTCGGCTTGCCGATCGGCAACCGGACCGCCCGTGCCCGCGCCGCCGGCGCCGAGCTGGCGTTCGAGCAGGGAAAGGTCGGTTTCGAGGAGCTTCGCCAGCGCATCGAGGCCGAGGTCCGGATCGCGGCGCGCGGCCTCGACATCGGCGCCCAGCAGATCGAGTCGGCCCGGGTTTCGGAGCGGCTGGCCGAGAAGAACCTCGACGCCGAGCGCCGCAAGTACGAGAACGGGCTGTCGACCAGCTTCCAGATCCTGCAGGTCGAAGAGGACCTCGCCGGCGCCCGCCTGCGGGTGGTCGAGGCGGTGACCGGTTACCGGCGCGCCCTGGTTTCGTATCATCGGGCGATCGGCAGGCTGCTCGAGCACGTCGGCGTCACCTTCGCCGACTGAGGACCCTCGGGGTCTGACCGCGGCGCCGCCCGTCCCGGGCTGGCGCCGCGTCGTGCGTCCGGGCGCTGCCATCGCGGGGAGGGCGAGATGACCGAAGCTGAAGACGCAAGCACGGCCGGCGACGCCGGCCGGGAGATCGCCACCTTCGGCGAGGCGGCTCGCCGCCTCGCCGCTGTCCTGTTCCAGCCGGCGAAGACCTTCGCGGCCATCGCGCACCTGCCGACCTGGGGCCTGGCGCTGCTGTTGCTCTGCTCGACCACCCTGGTGGTGAAGTTCCTGGTCGAGCCGCGCATCTCGCCGGAGTCGCTGCGCGCCTTCCTCGAGGATCGCGGGGTGCCGGCGGAGAACATCGACGAGGCGGTCGAGCAGCAGCTCTCGCCGGCTCCCGGTGCCCGGTTCATTTCGGCCGTTTCGGCGTTCGGCGGCGCCGGCCTCTTCTACGTCGTCACGGCGGCCATCTTTCTCGCCCTGGCGCGGCTGATGGGGAGCGAGATCGACTTCCGGAGGTCGCTCGCGGTCGCCACGCACGGGTTGCTCCCCTTCGCGGTGGCGACTCTGGTGGCGATCCCGGTCATCCTGTCGCGGCCGAGCATCGACTTCCAGGAGACCTTCGCCGGGAACTTTCTGGCTTCGCACGCCGGGGTCTTCGCCGGCGACGACACCGGCGCCCGATGGCGGGCCCTGTTGTCGAGCATCGACCTCTTCTCGGTCTGGTGCATCGCCCTGCTGACCATCGGCTTCCGCGTGGTCGGGAAGCTGTCGCGGGGCGCGGCGCTCGCGGTGGTGCTGGTTCCCTGGCTGGTCGCCGTCCTGATCAAGGTCGGCGTCGCCGGCTTCCTCGGCGGCTGAGGGGAGTCCAGATGAAGAAGATCCTCATCGCGGCCGGTGTCGTTGCCGCCCTCGCGCTCATCGTCTTCGCCAGCATCCGGTCGGGTGGCGGCGGCAAGGCGGTGAACGTGCACGCCGAGCCGGCGGCCCGGCGCGACATCTCGCAGACGGTCACCGCCAGCGGCCAGATCCACCCGCGCGTCAAGGTCGACATCTCGGCACACGTCATCGGGCGCATCGAAGAGCTGTTCGTACGCGAGGGGGACCGGATCGAGGTCGGCCAGCCGTTCCTGCGCCTCGAGCAGCAGGCCTTCACCGCCGCCCGGGACGACGCGCGGGCCCGGCTCGCCATGGCCAGCACCGAGCTCGAACGGGCCCGGGTGGCGCTCGCCGACCAGCAGCTCCGGGTGGAGCGGGCGCGGCGCCTCGGCGCGGACGGCATCACGGCCCGCGAGTCGCTCGAGTCCGCCGAACTGCAGTTCACCTCGGCCCGGCTGCAGGTTCGCACGGCGCAGGAAGGCGTAACGCAGGCGAGGGCGCTGCTCGTCAAGGCCGAGGACGACCTGCGCAAGACGACCATCTTCGCGCCGCTCGCCGGTCGGGTGATCGCGCTCAACGCCGAGCAGGGGGAGGTCGTCGTCTCCGGGACGATGAACAACCCGGCGTCGGTGATCGGAACGATCGCCGACCTCTCCGAGGTGCTCGCCGAGGTCGACGTCGACGAGACCGAGATCGTGCACGTCCGGCCGGGACTCTCGGCCGAGATCCGGGTCGACGCCCTCCCCGACTCGACGTATGCCGGAGAGGTCGTCGAGGTCGGCAGCTCCGGCTACACGAAGGCGAGCCAGCCCGACGTCCAGTTCTTCCGCGTCCGCATCCTGCTCGCGCAGCCGGACGATCGGCTGCGCCCGGGCATGTCGGCGCGGGCTGAGATCCTGGTGACCACCCGGGCCGAGGCGCTCGTGGTGCCCATCCAGGCAGTTGTGGAGCGGCGGCCGACGGAAGCGGAGGAGTCGGCCGGAGCGCAGGAGGAGGTCCCGGTCGTCTTCGTGGTGAGCGGCGGCAAGGCGGCGCAGAAGCCGGTCGAAACGGGGATCTCGGATGCCACCCACGTCGAGGTCGTCTCCGGGATCGCCGCCGGCGACGAAGTGGTGACCGGCAGCTACCGCGCCCTCAAGGGACTGCACGACGGCGACCGGGTCAAGGTCGTGCGTGCCGCGGCGAGCAAGCGAGACGGTGGAGACGACGGGAGCGACGTCGAGACCGACGGCGACGGGGAGGAGTGAAGTGGCGCTCCTCGAGCTGGCCGACGTTCGCAAGCGCTACGTCATGGGGGTCGAGGAGGTCCACGCGCTGGCCGGCGTCGACCTCGAGATCGAGCGCGGCGAGTACATCGCCATCATGGGCCCTTCGGGCAGCGGCAAGTCGACGCTGATGAACCTGCTCGGCTGCCTCGACACTCCGACTTCCGGCAGCTACCGCCTCAATGGCACGGCGGTCGAGAAGCTCGATGACGCCGAGCTGGCGGCGATCCGCAACCGCGAGATCGGCTTCGTGTTCCAGACCTTCAACCTGCTGGCGCGCACCAGCGCGGTCGAGAACGTCGAGCTGCCGCTCATCTACGCCGGCGTGTCGCGCCGGGAGCGCCGCGAGCGCGCCGACCGGGCGCTCGCCAGGGTCGGCCTCGGCGATCGCGCCCGCCACCAGCCGAACGAGCTCTCCGGCGGCCAGCGTCAGCGGGTGGCCATCGCGCGGGCGCTGGTCAACGAACCGTCGATCCTGCTCGCCGACGAGCCGACCGGAAACCTCGATTCGGCCACCTCCGCCGACATCCTGCGGCTGTTCGACGAGCTCCACGACCAGGGCAACACGGTGATCCTGGTCACCCACGAGCCCGAGATCGCGGCCCACGCCGAACGCCGGATCACCCTGCGCGACGGCAAGGTGATCTCCGACGAGCGTACGGCGCCAGCCGGAGCCTGAGCATGGTCTTCGGCGAGAACTTCCGCATTGCCCTGCGCGCCCTGCGCGCCAACAAGATGCGCTCGATCCTCACCACCCTGGGCATCATCATCGGCGTGGCGGCGGTGATCGCGGTGGTGTCGATCGTCCAGGGCCTGCAGTTCATGATCACCCGGGAGTTGCAGGGGGTCGGGGCGACCTTCGTCGCCGTGGACCCGAAGTTCGAGTTCGGCCCCGCCGGGTTGTCGCGCCAGGTGCGGCTGACCTGGGAGGACGGCCTGGCGATCGACGACCAGGTGGCCGGCGTGCGCGCCATCACGCCGATGATGTTCGGCCAGCAGACTCTCAAGTACCGCGACCGGCAGCACCGGCCGGACATCGTCATGGGGGTCAACGAGCAGTGGCCGGAGATCGCCAACCACGCGGTCGAAACCGGCCGTTTCTTCTCCCGCATCGATCTCGACCACCGCCGCAAGGTCGCGGTGATCGGCCGCACGGTGGTCGACGAACTCCGGCTGGGCGACGACCCGATCGGGCGCGAGATCTACGTCGGCAGCCTGCCCGTGACGGTGATCGGCGTGATGGAGAAGCGGGGGCAATCGCTCGGCCAGGACTCGGACGACCTGGTCTTCCTGCCGCACCCGACGGCGCTCGGCCTGTTCGGCCGCGCCGCGGCCGACGTGATCCGCATCCGCCTGCAGGCGGAGAGTCCCGACGTGGTCGATCGGGTCAAGGACGAAATCACCCAACTGCTGCGCAAGCGCCACAAGATCCCGGCGGGGGAGAAGGACGACTTCGAGGTCCAGGTGCAGGACGAGATCCTCGACAGCATCGGCAGCGTCCTCGGCTACGTCACCGCGGTGGTGGGCGGGGTGGTCGGCATCGCGCTGCTGGTGGGCGGCATCGGCATCATGAACATCATGCTGGTCTCGGTGACCGAGCGGACGCGCGAGATCGGCGTGCGCAAGGCGGTAGGTGCCCGCCGACAGGACATCCTGGTGCAGTTCCTCATCGAGGCGGTGACCCTTTCGCTCGCCGGCGGCGCCATCGGCCTCGGCCTCGGCTACGGCATGGGAGCCGCGGTGGCCGCCGTGCTCCCCGGCGACTGGCCGGCGGCGCACGTGCCGATCTGGGCGATCGTCGTCGCGGTGGGATTCTCGATCGTCGTCGGCGTCTTCTTCGGCATCTATCCGGCCGGCAAGGCCTCCCGCCTCGACCCGATCGAAGCCCTGCGCTACGAGTAGAGAGGACGCCGCGCAGCGGGACCCGGGCTGGTGCCGGAGGAGAGGGTCGAACTCTCACGCCCTTTCGGACGGGGGATTTTGAGTCCCCTGCGTCTGCCATTCCGCCACTCCGGCCCGGCCGGGGATGCTACGGGTCGACCCGCGGCGAGTCAACGCGCGGCCAGCGGCGCAAGCGAGGCGGAAGTGCAGCGGTCGCTCGGCCGAGTTGCGCCCCGTTTGCGCTACCCGGCGCTTGACAAAGGCCGTCTGATCGGGTAGTGTCGCCTCGCGGTGAGATTCGTCTCAACCTCTTACCTTCAAACCACTTAGACCGAAGGGGGCGCGGCGCGTGAGTTTCAAGGTCGGCCAGAAGGTCGTCTATCCCAATCATGGTGTCACGGTCGTCGAGGACATCGCGACCAGCTTCATCGATGGGGCCGAACGGACCTGCTATCACCTGCGGCTTCTGTCGAGCAATTCCAAGGTCATGGTCCCCAAGGACAACCTCGACCTGGTGGGCCTGCGCCCGCTGTGCGAGGTCAAGGAGATCCGCAACGTCCTCGGCATTCTCGAGAACGGCAGCTTCGACGCCCAGAAGGACTGGAAGGGGCGCTACAAGCAGAACGTCGAGAAGATGAAGACCGGCCGGATCACCGAGGTCGCCGAAGTGCTCAAGAACCTCAAGTTCGTGAGCCAGAAGAAGAGCCTGTCGTTCCGCGAGAAGAAGATGTACGAGCGCGCACGGCACTTCATCGTCAGCGAAGTCGCCCACGTCAAGGGGCTGACCGAGCGCGACGCCGAAGTTCAGGTCGAGAAGGCCCTGTCGTCGAGCCTCGCCAAGCGCGCCCGCGTGGCGAGCTGACTTCGAACCCCCATCGGCGCCGTGGCCGGGAGGGCCGCTCCGGAGTCCCCGGAACGATCCTGCCGCGCTGCGAGCGCCGGCTGCCTTTCGCGAGAACTGCGTGAACCGAGACCACGTGCTCTTTCTGCTCGTCGGCCTGATGGGCGGCTTTCTCGCCGGCTACATCAGCCATGAAGTGATGGACGGCGTCCAGCCGGCCCGGATCGCTGCGGGGAGCGCTCTCCCGGCGGCGGCGCCCGCACCGGGAGCGGCTCCCCAGGCGGCGGCAGCCGCTGCGAGCCCGATGGAGGAGATCAATCGCCTCCAGCAGGCGATCGCCTCGAACCCCGAGGACGCCGATTCGATCCTGCGGCTCGCCAACCTGAGCTTCGACATCCAGCGCTGGGAGCGCGCCGCGGAGCTCTACGAGCGCTATCTGGCGCTGCGCCCGGGCGATCCGGACGTCCTCACGGATCTCGGCATCACCCTGCGCGCCCGCGGCGAGTTCGACCGCGCCCTCGAGCTCTTTCGCGAGGCTCAGGCGAGGGCCCCGGACCACTGGCAGTCGCGCTTCAACGAGGTGATCGTGCTCGCCTTCGATCAGCGCCAGCTCGACGCCGCGGAGAAGGCCCTGGCGGTGCTCGCCGAAAAGTTGCCGGGGAGTCCTGACGTGACCCGCCTCGGCGACGAAATCCGCCGACTGCGCGAAGCAAACGGTTGACGGGGGCGCCGACGAGCGCCCGCTACGTCGAAGTCGCCGTCCCCCTGCCGCTGCCCGGCCCGCTGACCTACGAACTGCCGGCCGATCTGGCGGGCCTCGTCCAGCCGGGGCAGCGCCTGCGCGTCCCGGTCGGACGACGAGCCCTCACCGGCGTGGCGCTGCGGATCGTCGAAGAGGCCCCCGCCGGCGTCGCCGTGCGACAGGTCGCGGGGCTGGCCGATCTCGAGCCGGCCGTGACGCCGGAACTGCTCGACCTCGCCGGCTTCATCGCCCGGTACTACCTGGCGCCGATCGGCGAGGTCCTCGCCGCCGTACTGCCGGCCGACATCGCTCCCTGGGGGACACGTCGCGTCGGACTCACGGACGGGGGCGCCCTGGCGCCACCCCGCGATGCCTTCGAGGCGGGCCTGCGCGAGCTTCTGCTCGGCAGCGAGCGGCTCCACCTCGCCGATCTGCGGCGCCGCCTGCCTGACGAACCCGACTTCGCCCGCCGGATCGAGGCCCTCGTGGCGGAGGGGAGGCTGTCACTGGCCGACCCCGACGGCCGGGGGAGTCGCTACGACTCGGCGGTCGAACGAGCGCCCGGCGAGCTGGCGGACCAGCTGACGCGGGCCGGCCGGTCGGAACCCGCGCGGCGGGCGCTCGAGTACCTGGCCGCCGCGGGTCGCCCGGTGACCACCGAAGAGTTGCGCACCGAGGCCGGGGTCAGCACCGCGGTGGTCCGCCGTCTGAACGGACTCGGCCTGCTGCGGCGCTTCTCGCAGCCCGGACGCCTCGACCTCGGCCGGCACCGCCTGGCTGCGGGAAAGGAGTCCGCCGCGCCGATCGTCCTGCGCGCCGACCAGAGCGAGGCGCTCGCCGCGCTCGAAACGTCGCTCGCGGCGCACCGCTTCGAGAGCTTCCTCCTCCAGGGGGTCACCGGTTCGGGCAAGACCGAGGTCTACCTGCGGGCCGCTGCGGCGACCCTGGCGCGCGGCCGGTCGGTGCTGCTGCTCGTCCCGGAGATCGCCCTGGTGCCGTCGCTGGCGCAGGCGGCGGCGAGCCGGTTCGGCGACCGGCTCGCGGTGCTGCACTCGAATCTCGGCGCGGCCGAACGCCGGCAGGAATGGGAGCGCATCCGGGCCGGGGCAGCGCGGGTAGTGGTCGGGCCGCGCTCGGCGGTCTTCGCGCCGGTGGTGGACCTCGGGCTGATCGTGGTCGACGAGGAGCAGGATGCGGCCTACAAGCAGGAGATCTCACCCCGCTACCACGGTCGTGACGTGGCGCTCGTACGTTGCCGGCAGGCTGGGGCGGTGGCGCTGCTGGCTTCCGCCACGCCGAGCCTGGAGAGCCGGCATGCGGTCCGCTCCGGGCGCCTGCGGCGGCTCGCGCTGCGGGAGCGGGTCGGTCAGGGCCGTCTGCCCGAAGGAATCCTGGTCGACTTGCGCGAAGCGAGCGGCGGCCGTCGCCCGGGGGAGCTGCTCTTTTCGGAGCGCCTGCTCGCCGAGCTGCGCCTGGCGCTCGAGGCCGGCGACCAGGTCATCCTGCTGCGCAACCGGCGCGGCTATGCCCCGCTGCTGCTCTGCCGTGCCTGTGGCGAGGACTTCCGCTGCCCCGACTGCGGCCTGGCGCGGACGTATCATCGCAAGGCGAAGCAGCTCATCTGCCACTACTGCGGCTCGCGCCTCGCGCCGCCGGCCCGCTGCCCGACCTGCCGGTCGGACACCCTCGAGCCGATCGGCGCCGGCACCGAACGGGTGGAGGAGGAGCTCGCCCTCCGCCTGCCCGGCACCGTCATCGACGTGCTCGATCGCGACGCGGTGCGCCGTGTCGGCGGCGCCGCCGCCATCCTCGAGCGATTCCGCCGCGGCGAGAGCCGCATCCTGATCGGCACCCAGATGCTGTCGAAGGGGCACCATTTCCCCGGCGTGGCGCTGACCGCGGTCCTCTCGGCCGACGACTACCTCGGCTTTCCCGACTTCCGCGCCGTCGAGCGGACGTACGTCCTGCTCACCCAGCTGGCCGGGCGCGCCGGGCGCGGAGAACGCCCGGGGCGGGTCGTCCTGCAGACCTTTCACCCCGACCACTACGCGATCCAGGCGGCGCTCCACCACGACGACGAGGCGTTCGTCGAGCAGGAGATGCGCTTCCGCGAGCTCTTCGGCTACCCCCCGTTCAGCCGCATGGCGCTGATCCTGTCGCGCGATCGGCAGCGCGAACGCGCCCTCGGCCGGCTGCGCGAAGTCGCCGCCGCGATCGAACGCCGGGCGGCGGCCGACGGCCTGCGGATCACCGGACCGGCGCCGGCCCCGTTCGAGCGCCTGCGCGGCCAGTGGCGCTTCCAGTGCATCGTGCGCGGCCGATCGGGAGCGGCGGTGCGCCGCGCGGTGGCGGAGGCGGTCGCCGGGCGGGCACCCGGCGAGCTGACCGTCGACATCGATCCCCAGCACCTGCTGTGAAGCCGGCTCCGGTTTGACCCCTTTTCCGGCCCCCTGCTAAGGTCGTCGTCCGCATGTCTTCCGAGTCCGCCTTCGAAGAGCCGCTGATCGAGCTGCGCCGCCGGATCGAGGAGCTCGAGGGCTACCCCGAGGGGAGCGGCCACGAGCGTGAAATCGCCGGCCTGCGCCGTCAGCTCGCCGAGCGCACCGGCGAGATCTACGGCAGCCTCACCCGCTGGCAGAAGACACTGGTCGCCCGCAACTCCGAGCGGCCCTATACCCTCGACTACGTCGAGGCGCTGACCGAGGACTGGATCGAACTGCACGGCGATCGCGCCTTCGCCGACGACGCCGCCATCGTGGCCGGTCTGGCCCGCTTCCGCGGCCGTTCCGTCGCCGTGATCGGACACCAGAAGGGGCGCGGCACGAAGGAGCGCATCGCACGCAACTTCGGCCAGCCGCGGCCGGAGGGTTATCGCAAGGCGCTGCGCATCCTGCGCCTCGCCGAGCGGTTCGGCCTGCCGGTCCTCACCTTCATCGACACTCCCGGCGCGTACCCCGGCATCGACGCCGAGGAGCGTGGCCAGGCCGAAGCGATCGCGCGCAACCTGATCGAGATGTCCGGCCTGCGCGTGCCCATCGTCGTCACGGTCACCGGCGAGGGGGGCAGCGGCGGCGCGCTCGCCCTCGGCGTCGGCGACCGGGTGCTGATTCTCGAGTACGGCGTCTACTCGGTGATTTCGCCCGAAGGGTGCGCGGCAATCCTGTGGAAAGACCAGGAAAAGAAGGCGCAAGCCGCCGAGGCGATGAAGGTGACCGCGCTCGACCTCATCGAGCTCGGCGTCGTCGACGAGATCGTGCCCGAGCCCCCCGGCGGCGCCCACACCGACCCGCGCGAGGCGGCGCGGCTGGTCGGCGACGCCATCGAGCGGGTGCTGGTGGAGCTCGAGAAGCTGCCGATCGATCGCCTGCTGGCCGAACGCTACGCGCGCTTTCGCTCGCTGGGCGTCTTCGAGGGATCCTGACTTCCACGCCGCCGGACCGCTGGGTCCCGGCGTTCGTTCCCCCCGCAGCGGCCATCCTCGAGGCGGACGGGCTGCCGCGGGTGCAGGCTCGCCTGCTGGCGCAGCGCGACGTCCGCACGCCCACCGAGGCGCGGCGTTTCCTCGCGCCGGGTCGCGAGCAGCTTCACGACGGACGCGGATTGCTCGGCCTCGAGGCGGCAGTCGCCCGGCTGGCCGAAGCCTGCCGCCGTGGGGAGACCGTAGCGGTGGTCGGCGACTACGACGTCGACGGCGTCACGTCGACCGCCCTGCTGGTGGCCGTGCTGGCGAGCGGCGGCGCGCGGCCGGAGCCGCTTCTCTCGCGCCGTCACGAAGAGGGCTACGGACTCCATCCGGTGCACGCCGATCGGGCGGCGAAACTCGGCGCCCGCGTTCTCGTCGCCGTGGACTGCGGCACCAACTCGCGCGCCGCTGTCGACGCCGCCCGCGAGCTCGGTCTCGACCGCATCGTCGTCGATCACCACCTGCCGGACGACGGGCCGCCGATCGATGCGCTGCTCGTCAACCCGCACCAGCCCGGCTGCTCCTATCCCTTCCGCGATCTGGCCGCTGCAGGCCTCGCCCTCAAGGTCTCCGTGGCTCTGCTCGAGGCGCTCGGGCGGGAGGTTCCCTGGGACTCGCTGCTGCGCATCGCCTGCCTGGGAACGATCGCCGACGTGGCGCCGCTGACCGGCGAGAACCGGGCGATCGCGGCGCTCGGCCTGCGCGCCCTGGGCAATCCCCGCTCGCCGGGATTGCAGGCGCTGCTGGCGAGCGCCGGCCTGAAAACTCCGCTTTCGGCCTCCGACGTCGGCTTTCGCCTCGGGCCGCGCCTCAATGCCCCCGGAAGGCTCGCCACCGCCGACGTGTCGCTCGAGCTCCTGCTCGCCCGTGACCCGGCGCGGGCCCGGCATCTCGCGGCGGAGCTGGAGGAGTGGAATCGCCGCCGCCAGGCGCTCGAGCTGCGGGTGCTCGAGGAGGCGCGGCGGATGCTCGACGGGCGCGACGAACTCCGGCTCGGGGTCGCCTGGGGGGAAGGCTGGAATCGCGGCGTGGTCGGTATCGCCGCGGCGCGGCTGGTGCGCGAACTCGGGCGGCCGGTGATCCTCCTCGCCGTCGACGGGGAGACGGCGACCGGCTCGGGGCGCAGCGCGCGCGGTATCGACCTGCATCGCTTTCTCTCCCCCTGGAGCGATCGGCTCGAGCGATTCGGCGGTCACGCCCTGGCGATCGGCCTGACGGCGCGCACCGCGAACCTGGCGACGCTCGAACGCGAGTGGGCGGCGGCGGCCGAGGACTGGCCCGCCGAGCCGGGGGAGCGGGAGATCCGCTACGACCTGGAAGTCGAGCCGCAGGACCTGGGCCTCTCGCTGCTCGACCAGATCGAAGCGCTCGCCCCCTTCGGCGCCGGCAACGAGGAGCCCCTGCTGCGCACCGGCCCGCTGCGCGCCGGCGCGCCGCCCCGCCACTTCGGGACGGGGCACGCCTCGCTCCTGGCGGTGGCCGAAACTCCGGCGGGGGAGGGGGCCGCTTCCCTCGAGCTGATCGGCTGGGGCTGGGGGAGCCGGCTCGACGCGCCACCGCCCCGTTTCGAGGCGCTCGTCCGCCTCGAGCGCGATCGCTGGCGGGGTGGCCTGCGCGGGCGCCTGGAGGATCTGCGCCCGCTGCCCGGCGGCGCACACTAGAATCGCGACGATGACCGCCTCGCCCGTCCGCCGCCAGCCCTTCCGGCGCCTGCGCCTTCTGCTGCTCGCCCTGGCCGTCGTGGTGCTGGTCGGGGTCGGCACGCTCTATCTGGTCGGCCGTCGCGCCCAGCCGCCCTTGCGGCCGGTCGCCGGGGAGGACCCGCTGGCCGCGGCCGACGACGCGCTGGCCTTCAGCGAGGGGTTCGAGTTCGAACAGCGAATCGGCGAACGCAGTGCCTTCCGGCTCTCGGGAGACCGCTTCGTACGGGGGAGGGACGAAACGATCACCCTCGAGGGGGTGGCGGTCGAGCTGACCCGCGAAGACGGCAGCAGCTATCGGATCGAAAGCCGCGACGCCACCTGGAATCCCGGCAACCGGGAGGCGCACCTGACCGGCGCCGTGCGCCTCATCGGACCGCGCGATTTCCAGCTCGTTTCCGAGCAGCTCGATCTGGTCGACGGGGGTCGACGCGTCGTCTCGCGCGGACCGGTCCAGCTGAGCCTCGGCGCCCACTTCGGCGGGCGTGCCACCGGACTGCGATTCGACACCCAGGCCGAGCGTCTCCACCTGCAGGGGCGGGTGCGGCTCGCCGGTACGCTCGGCGACGCGGGCGGGCGCCTGTCGATCGAAGCCGCGAGCCTGCTGCTGGATCGCCCGGCTCGCAAGGTGCGCGCCTCCGGACGCGTCGAGCTCGACGCGTCCGGGGACCGCCTGCGCACCGAGTGGCTCGAAGTCACCTTCGACGCCGCCGAGCGCGAGCCGGTGAGCGCGCTGGCGCGCGGCGGGGTCTCCGGCGGCCTGGCCGCCCGCGGCGATGC
>JAIOJQ010000392.1 GCA_019911865.1 Thermoanaerobaculia bacterium | reverse complement strand
CGGCGGTCCGTTCGCGCTCGTGCTCGAGGCCGCGCACCGAAGCGGCGGCGGCCGACTCGTGCTCGAGGATGCCGTCGAGCTCGCCGCGCGCCGCGGCGAGCGCCGCCTCGCGGGTGCCGACTTCGTCCTCGAGGCGGGTGGAGCGCGCGCCGGCGGACTCCAGCTCGCCGGCCGCCTCGCCGAGTTCGCGGCTGCGCTGCGCCAGCTCGTCGAGCAGGTGGCGCTGGCGGAACGTCCCCTTCTCGCTCTCGATCTGCTCGCGGTGAATGCGCTGGCGCAGGTCGTTGAGCTGGCCGAGCGAGGCGAGCAGGTCGCGCCGCAGCTCCTCGAGCCGCGCTTCGCCCGTGGTCACCGCGCTCTCGATCTCGCGCAGCCGGGCGCCGTCGGCTTCGACCCGCTGCGCCGCCGCGTCGTGCTCGCCGATCAGTTCGGCGCGTCGCGCCGCGAGTTCGGCGAGCCCGGCGGCGTGCGCCTCGAGCTCGCCGGCGAGGCGGGCCGCGAGGGCGGTGCCGGCGGTGACCCGCGAGTCGATCTCGGCGATGGTTCGGCGGGCGCCGGCGGCGAGCTGCTGGCGCCCTTCGATCACCCCGGCGAGCTCGGCCTGGCGGCGGACGCTCTCGGCGAGCTCGCCGGCCTGCGCCTCGACCCGCTCGCGCAGCGCCGCCAGGTCGGCCTCGCCGCGATGCACCGTCGCCGCCAGCTCGGCCTCCCCCTCCTGGCCGGTGCCGAGGGCGAGCCGGCGATCGGTCAGCTGGCGCGACAGGCTCGCCCAGCGGCCGAGGAACACCGTGCGTTCGAGCCCCTGCAGCTCGCCGCGTTTCTCCTGGAAGCGCCGGGCGGCGCCCGCCTGGCGCTTGAGGCTGCGCAGGTTGCGCTCGACCTCGCTGAGGATGTCGTCGAGGCGCAGCAGGTTCTGCGCCGCCTCCTCGAGCTTGACCTCGGCGACCTTCTTGCGCGCCTTGTAACGGGTGATGCCGGAGGCCTCTTCGAGCAGGCGGCGACGCTCCTGCGGCTTGCCGGAGAGGATGAGGCCGATCTTGCCCTGCTCGATCACCGAGTAGGCGCGCACGCCCAGGCCGGTGTCCATCAGCAGGTCCTTGATCTCCTTGAGGCGGGTGATCTTGCCGTTGAGCCGGTACTGGCTCTCGCCGCTGCGGAAGACGCGGCGGGAGATGGTGATCCGGCCGTCGTCGCTGCCGGCGAAGCCGGGGTCGGCCTGGAAGGTGAGGGTGACGTCGGCCATGCCGAGCGGCCGGCGCTTCTCCGAGCCGCCGAAGATGACGTCCTCCATCGTGTCGGCGCGCATCGACTTGGCGCTCTGCTCGCCGAGCACCCAGGTGATGGCGTCGGAGATGTTGGACTTGCCGCAGCCGTTGGGACCGACGATCCCGGTCACGCCGCCGGCGAAGCGGACCTCGACCGGATCGACGAACGACTTGAACCCCGAAACCTCCAACCGCTGCAGCTTCAGCATGCCCCGGACCCCTTGATCGGTAGGGCGCCAAGGTAGCAGAAATCCCCGCTTGGCTACAAGATGTTGTGGTCCTTCGGTGGCCGAACCCTACATATTGGTCGCCGCCGCGGCCGACAGCCGGGGGAACCGGCGAGAAAACGGGCTGAGACCAGAAGAGAAAAGAACCCAGAGAGGAAAGACGAGGAGACGCTGCACCGGGTCGGGTGGGTTCGCCGGAAGCAGCCCGCAGAGGCCCCGGAACGGCGGGTCCAGGGCCGCAAATTCGTCCGGACCCCTGCTCTTCTTCCGGAGCCTCGCCGCGTCCAGTGGGTCGCGAGACGGCGGGCTGAACCTGTGGTCGATCTGGAAAGACGAAAGGCTTTCGAAGAAGGGGAAAGACCGCCGGGGCCGGGGCCGACTTCGCGGGTCTCGAGCGCACCGGATGGAGTCGGGCGGGGGCGCCCGCTCCCGCCCGGGGCTCGCCTCCTGCTTCCGCCTCTTGTCTTTCCCTTCTGATATGGGCTTTGGTCTTTTTCTTCTCTGGTCTTTCCAGTTTGGAGGCGGTGAGGGCCCCTTGCCCGGGGAACTTCCGTTGTCGATGGCGGCGTTAGGCTGGCGGGCGCGAGTCGGCGCCAGGTGGGCCGGCGTCGCGGGGCGGAGCCGGAGGTGGAGCGGGGTGGTCGACGTCGTGAAGGAGAGTCGGAGAGGGATCGCCCTGTGCGGGGTCGCCTGGGCGATGGCCGTCCTCTACTCGGCCGTGGTGCCGCTCGGCGAGGCGCCGGACGAGGGCGCGCACCTGTATTTCCTCGAGCGACTGGCGGGCGAGTCGGAGCTTCCGCGCTTCTCGCCGGTCGAAGCGCCGCTCAGCTACGAGGCGCATCAGCCACCGCTCGATTACGCAATCGTCGCAGGGGCCGCGAGCGCGATCGGAGTTCTGCCGACCGGTTATCCGCTGGCGGCGAATCCGGGACTCGACTTCGAGACTCCCGGGAGCCGGGCGACCCTCGAGATCGGGGCTCCTCCAGGAGCGGTTCGGAGTTTTCATCTCGTTCGATGGTTGCGCGCCCTCTGGCTGTTGCCGACGGCGTTGGTGATCCTGGCGACCGCTCGGCGGGTCGGTGGGAACCGGCGAGGAGCCGCGATGGCCGGGGTGGCCTCGGTGGTGCTCTGCCCGCAGCTCCTGTTCACCAGCGGCACCGTGAACAACGATGGCGCCGTCACTTTCTTCGCCGGTGCGTGCCTGCTCCTGCTGCTGCAACTGGAGTCGTCGGAGAGTCCGGCCGTCGGGCGCGCCGCGCTGGCGGGCGGGACGGCGGCTTTCGCGGTCCTCTCGAAGGGGACGGGGCTGGCGCTGCTGGCGCCGCTCGCCCTGGTCGCCTACCGGCATGGGTGGCGAGGCAGGCGTCCCGCCGTCGCCGCGGCTCTGCTGCTGCCGGCGCTGGCGGGTGGGCTGGCCCTGCTCGGCCTCAACGAGTGGCGCTTCGGGTCGCCCGGGTTCGCCTTCCCGGCCGAGCCGGGGCACGAGGCGGGCGCGGCGCTCCAGCGACTGGTCGAGGAGCCGGGGTGGATCGCGACGTTGGGCAGCTCGTTCTGGGCGCGCTTCGGCTGGTTCAACCTGCCCCTCCCGATCCCCGCGTACCTGCTGTTCGTACCGGCGAGCGCCCTGGCCGTGGGCGGGCTCTCGGCGGCGCTCGGGCGTTCGCGAAGCGGTGCGCCACAGGAGGAGGCTGGCGCTCGCGACCGGCGTGCCGCGCGGCTGGCCGTCAGCCTGCTGGCGGCGAACCTGGCGCTGGTCATCGGCCACATGGTCCTCATCGCCTGGCAGCCGCAGGGTCGCCTCCTGTTTCCGTCGCTGGGAGCCCTCTGCGTCCTCGTCACCCTCGGAGCGCGCAGGGTGCTCTCGCTCGGCGAATCTCGCCGCTGGCGCGGCGCGCGCCACGCACTTCCCGCCGTCCTGGTCGCCGTCGGCCTGGCGGCGAACGCGCTCTCGCTCTGGTGGATTCTGCGTGCTTACGAGTAGGGGTGGAGTCGAGCTTGCCGCCGGTGCGCGGACGGTCGGCAGGCGTTTGACGGCGCCGCGCCGGCCGCCATACGATGCGGGTCCAGTCCGCCGCACCCCGGGAGCCCATTGAGTCAGCTCGTCCCCAAGGCCACCATCCTCGACGCCGCCGAGATGGGGCGCATCGTGCGCCGCATGGCGGGGGAGATCGTCGAGACCCATCGCGGGGTGGAGGAGCTGATGCTGATCGGCATCCGCACCCGCGGCGTGCCGATGGCCGAGGCGCTGGCGGCGGCGATCGAAAAGGTCGAGGGGCGGCGGCCGCCGATCGGCATCCTCGACATCACGCTCTATCGCGACGACCTGTCGCTGGTGGCGCCCAAGCCGGTGGTGCGCGAGAGCCGCTTTCCCGAGCCGATCGAGGGGCGCGCCCTGGTGCTGTGCGACGACGTCCTCTACACCGGCCGCACGGTGCGCGCGGCGCTAGACGCGCTGGCCGATTTCGGCCGACCGCGGGTGGTGCGCCTGGCGGTGCTGATCGACCGCGGCTGGCGCGAGCTGCCGATCCACGCCGACTACGTCGGCCGCAAGGTCCCGACCTCGGCCACCGAGGTGATCAAGGTCGCCTTCGAGGAGACCGACGGCACGTCGAAGGTGCAGATCCTCGACCGGCCGGCGGGGGCATGACCGCCGCGGCCTGGACCCGCAAGGACCTGCTCGGTATCGCCGAGCTCTCGGTCGACGAGATCGAACTGCTGCTTTCCACCGCCGAGTCGTTCGCCGAGGTGGCGAGCCGGCCGGTCAAGAAGGTCCCGACGCTGCGCGGCAAGTCGGTGGTCAACCTCTTCCTCGAGCCGTCGACGCGCACCCGGGTGTCGTTCGAGATGGCGGCGCAGCGGCTGTCGGCCGACGTCGTCAACTTCGGCAGCGAGGGTTCGTCGCAGAGCAAGGGCGAGACGCTCGCCGACACCGCGGCCACCATCGCCTCGATGTCCCCCGACTTCGTCATCGTCCGCCACGCCCACGCCGGAGTGCCGGCGCAGCTGGCGCGCCGGCTGCGCTGCGGCGTCATCAACGCCGGCGACGGCGCCCACGAACACCCCACCCAGGCGCTGCTCGACGCGCTGACGATCCGTCGCCACAAGGGGCGGATCGACGGGCTGACGGTGGCGATGGTGGGCGACATCACCCACAGCCGGGTGGTGCGCTCGAACATCCACCTGCTCACCCGGCTCGGCGCGCGGGTGCGGGTGGCCGGGCCGCGCACCATGGTGCCGCGCGGCATCACCGAACTCGGTGTCGAGGTTCACCACGCCGTCGAGCCGGCCCTCGAAGGGGCCGACGTGGTGATGATGCTCCGCCTGCAGCTCGAGCGCCAGCGCAGCGTCCTGTTCCCCTCGCTCGGCGAGTACTCGCGGCTGTTCGGACTCGACGCCGGGCGGCTCGAGCTGGCGTCGCCGGATGCCATCGTCCTCCACCCGGGACCGATGAACCGCAACGTCGAGATCACCAGCGAGGTCGCCGACGGCAACCGCTCGATGATCCTCGAGCAGGTCGGCCACGGCGTGGCGGTGCGCATGGCGGCGCTCTACCTGCTGGCCGGGGCGCGGGAGGCCCGGGCGTGACGCGGCTGCTGGTGCGCGGCGGGCGGGTGGTCGATCCTTCGCAGGGTATCGACGCGCGGCTCGACCTGCTGCTCGAGGAGGGGCGCGTGGCGCGCCTCGCCGAGCGGCTCGAGCCGCCGGCCGGCTGCGAAGTGCTCGAGGCCGCCGGGAAGGTCGTGGCGCCGGGACTGATCGACATCCACGTCCACCTGCGCGAGCCCGGCCAGACGGCCAAGGAGACGATCGCCAGCGGCGCCGCGGCGGCGGCCGCCGGCGGCTTCACCGCCGTCGCCTGCATGGCCAACACGCAGCCGGTCAACGACTCGGCGCTGGTCACCGGGGCGATCCTCGCCGCCGCCGGCCGCGCCGGGCTCTGCCGCGTCCACCCGATCGGCGCCATCTCGAAGGGGCTCGAAGGGCGCGAGCTCGCCCCCTTCGGCGAGCTGGTCGCCGCCGGTTGCCGGGCGGTCTCCGACGACGGCCGGCCGGTGATGAGCGCCGAGCTGATGCGCCGGGCGCTCGAGTACTCGCAGCACTTCGGCATCCCGGTCGTCCAGCACGCCCAGGATCTCGACCTGTCGGGTGACGGAGTGATGCACGAGGGGGTCGCCTCGGCCTGCTGCGGCATGCCGGGCATCCCGGGCGTCGCCGAGGACGTCATGGTGGCGCGCGACCTGGTGCTGCTGGCCGAGTTCGGCGGCCGCTACCACGTCGCCCACCTGTCGACGGCGCGCAGCCTGGCGCTGGTGCGCGAGGCGCGCGCTCGCGGCCTGGCGGTCACCTGCGAGGTGACGCCGCACCACCTGCTGCTCACCGACCGCGCCGTGCTCGACTCCGGGCTCGCCGCCGACTGGAAGATGCAGCCGCCGCTGCGCTCGCAAGGGGACGCCGCGGCGCTGCTCGCCGGGCTGGCCGACGGCACCATCGACGCCATCGCCACCGACCACGCACCGCACACGCCGGACGAGAAAGCGCTCGAGTTCCAGAGCGCGCCGTTCGGCGTCGTCGGGCTCGAGACCTCGCTCGCCCTCGGCCTCGACCGGCTGGTCGGCGCCGGGGTCATCCCGCTGCCGCGCCTGATCGAGCTGATGTCGACCGGTCCGGCGCGGGTGCTCGGCCTGCCGGGCGGCACCCTTGCTGCCGGGGCGCCCGCCGACGTCACGGTGATCGACCTCGACCGCGAGCTCGACGTGGTGGCTGCCCGCTTCGCCTCGAAGTCGCGCAACACGCCGTTCGCCGGCTGGAAGCTGCGCGGCCGCGCCGTGGCGACGATCGTCGGCGGCCGCGTCGTCTGGCGCCTGGACGCCGCCGAGTGAGCGCGGTCGAGCCCTCGCCCGAGGCGTTGCGCGACGCGGCGATCGAGGCGGCGAACGCCGGCGCCGCGGTGCTCGCTCGCTGGTTTCGCAGCGAGCGCCTCGAGGTGGGGACGAAGGGGGCCAACGACTTCGTCACCCAGGCCGACCGCGAGAGCGAGGCGGCGGTGGTGGCGGCGATCCTCGGCCGGTTTCCGGAGCACCGCATCCTCGCCGAAGAGGGGACGGCGCACCTGGCCGCCACCTCCGACCACGAGTGGGTCATCGATCCGCTCGACGGGACGACCAACTTCCTCCAGGGGCTGCCGGTGTGGGCGGTGTCGATCGCCTGCCGGCGCGCCGGCGAGCTGCTCGCCGGCGTGGTGCTCGATCCCGAGGGGGGTAATCTCTTCGCCGCCGCGCGCGGCGCGGGGGCGACCTGGAACGGCCGCCCGATGCGCGTCTCGTCGCGTCCGGCGCTCGACGGGGCGTTTCTCGCCACCGGCTACCCCTTCCGCGCCCGCGCCGTGCTCGACCCCTACCTCGAGCTGCTGCGCGCCGTCTTCGCGCGGGCGCGCGCCGTGCGGCGCTGCGGCGCTGCGGCGCTCGACCTCGCCTGGACGGCGGCCGGGGTCTACGACGGCTTCTTCGAGCTGCGCCTCTCGCCGTGGGACATCGCCGCCGGGGCGCTGCTGGTCGAGGAGGCCGGCGGCCGGCTGGCCGACTTCGGCGGCGGCGACGACTACCTCGCCTCCGGCAACGTCCTCGCCGGAACGCCGGGCGTGCTCGCCGGGCTGCTCGAGACGGTGCGCCAGTGCGGCATCGACGAGGCGCTGATCGACTCCCTCGCGCCGCGCGGCTGAGCCCGGCGGCGCTGGTAATCTCGCGGCTCGCATGTCGGAGCATCGCCCCCCCTCGGTCGAACTGCGCATCGAACGCGAGCCGGGAGGATCGAGCCGCTCGATCCCCCTCTCGCGGGGGGTCCGCGCGGCGCTCGCCGCCGGCGGCCTCGCGCTGCTCGCCGCCCTGCTGACCGCGGCCGCCGTCCTGCCGAGCGCGCTGGCCGCCATGCGGGCCGCCCGCGAGCACGACCTGCAGCTCGACCGCCGGGTCCAGCTCGGCAACCGCCTGCGCTCCCTGGTCGACGACCTCACCGGGCTGGAGGCCGCGGTGCGCGGGCTCGAAGGCGAGATTCTCCGCGCCCGCGAGATCACCGGCGTGGCAGCCGCGGCTGCCGTCGCGCCGCTCGCTTCCGCCGCGACGGCGGCCGAAGCCGAGTCGATCTTCGCCAGCTCGATCGTCCACGGCCGGCGCCTGGCGGGGGAGCTCGAGGCGCGTCTCGACCGCATCGATCTCGAGCTCGAGGCGCTCGCCGCCTGGGAGCGCGACCATGCCGAGCAGTTCGCGACCCTGCCGCTGCGGCGGCCGTTCGCGGTCGACCTGGTGATGCCGATCCACGGCTACGGCATCCGCCGCGCGGTGGCCGGCGGCAGCGAACTCGAGTTCCACACCGGCGTCGACCTCGCCCTGCCGGCCGGCACGCCGATCCTCGCCGCGGCTCCCGGGCTGGTGCTGTGGGCCGGCGAAGCGCCGCCGAGCGCCGGCCCCGAGTGGTGGCGCCTCGGCCGCGTCGTGGTGGTCCGCCACGGAGACGGCTGGCTCACCCTGCACGGACACTGCGGCGCCCTGCGGGTGGTCCGCGGCCAGCGGGTGGGCGCCGGCGCGACGCTCGCCGAGGTCGGCGCCTCCGGCTGGGCTCCGGCGCCGCAGCTGCACTACGAAGTCCGCCGTCGCGGCGCCGGCGATCAGTGGCAGCCGCTCGATCCGATGCTGCTGATCGGCCTCGCGCCACCTCAGGCGTCGGCCGGCGGGGGAGCTCCCGGCGTCGCGCCGGCGCAACTGCCACGAGTCTTCACCCGCTGACCGTCCGGCGGAGGTAGAATCCGCCGATGTCCCCAGAACGCCGCGCCAACGGCAGGGTGGCGCGCCGGGTCGATGTCCGCTTCTGGCGGCGCGGCGCGGCGCAGTCCTCGGCCGGCTTCACCACCAACGTCTCGACGACCGGCCTCTTCCTCGGCACGTCGCTCAGCCTCGTCCCGGGGGAGCGCCTGCGTCTCGAGGTCGGCGACCGGGACAACGGCTTCGCCGTCGAAGGGGTGGTGGTGCGCGTCCACCGCGTCGCCATGGCGCTGCGGCAGGTGATGCAGCCGGGCGCCGGGGTCCGCTTCCTGCTGCCGGACGAGCTGGTGGCGGAGCTGGTGCCGGGCGTGCGGGAGGCCGCCGCGGCGGCCGGCGGCGCGGCTCCAGTCACAGTCGCGCCGCCCGAGACCGGGCCCGGCGGGCCGGACGCTCGGAGCGCCGCCGACGCACCGGCGGCCGGCGTGGTGCCGGCTCCGGTTGCCGCCGGAGAGGGCGACGGCGTCGTGGTGGTCGAGTTTCCCGATCGGGCCGCCTTCCTCTCGGCCTACCACCGGGACCTCGCCGTCGGCTCGCTGTTCGTGTCGACCGGACTCGCGGCGGCGGTGGGCGAGGCGGTGACGGTGGAGATCCACCCCCCGGCGCCCTGCGCCAGCGTCCACCGTTTCGCTGCCCGCGTCGTGCAGCGCTTCGAGCCCGACGCGGCGGTGGGGGGCGGGCGCAACGTGCTGGCCGGCATCGGCGTGCGTTTCGACGATCCGGCCGCGCTGCGCGAGAGTCTCGCCGGCGTGCTCGCCGAGCTGCGGCGCTAGGCGGCCGGCAGCGCGCCGCCGGGTTCGCTAGAATCACCCGGCTCGCAACCCGCGACGCCGCACCCGGCGCCGCGCCGCCCGCCAGGAGACCGCCGCATGCCGTACAGCCCGCTGATGATCCGTCCGATGCGCGAGGAGCTGCTCGCCGTCGGCTTCGATGAGCTCACCTCCGCCGCCGACGTCGAGAGCTTTCTCGAGAACCGCTCCGGAACCGCCCTGCTGGTCGTCAACTCGGTCTGCGGCTGCGCCGCCGGCATGGCCCGGCCGGGTGTCCGCCTGGCGTTGCAGGAGGGGCCGCGCCCCGACCGGCTGGTGACCGTCTTCGCCGGCCACGACGTCGAAGCGACGGCGCGCGCCCGCGCCGCGTTCGCCCAGATTCCCCCCTCCTCGCCGTCGATGGCGCTGTTCAAGGACGGCGAGCTGGTCTGGTTCCTGCCGCGCCACCGGATCGAGGGGCGGGACGCCCTGGCGGTCGCCGGCGACCTGCGCGCCGCCTTCGCCGAGCACTGCGCGGTGCCCGCCTGAGTCCGGCCGTGCGGACGTTCCACGAGCACGAGCACAAGCACGATCTGCACGGCATCACGGTGGTCGTCGAGACGGATGGCGCCGAGACCTGGATCGGCCGCTGTGACGACATCGTCGATGCCGGGGTGATCCTGCGCGACGCCGACGTCTTTCGCGCCGGGGAGTCGGAGGGCGATCTCGCCGCCTGGCTCGAGCGTGCCGCGCAGGTCGGCGTCTGGCCGCACCACCGCCGCGTCCTCGTTCCCGCTCCGCGGGTCGCCGCCGTGCGCCGCCTGGCCGGGGACTGAGCCGTGACGGGGGCACGCATGGCGGCAGCCGCGGCGCTGGTCCTCGC
>JAIOJQ010000041.1 GCA_019911865.1 Thermoanaerobaculia bacterium | reverse complement strand
GGCCAGCGGCGAGCGATCGAGAACCTCGCCGCGCGGGCCACGGAAGAGCGCCGCCGCGAGGTCGAAGCGGAAACCGTCGACGCCGAGCCGCTCGACCCACCAGCGCAGGGCGTCGAGGACCAGCCGGCGGACCACCGGGTGGTTGAGGTTCACCGTGTTGCCGCAGCCGGTCAGGTCGAGGGGTGTCACGCGGCGATCGAGAATGTAGTAAACCTCGGGCGCCAGAGCGGCAAGCGAGCGGACCGGGTCCTGGCGGCCGAGACCCGCCTCGGCGGTGTGATTGAACACCACGTCGACGACCAGCTCGAGCCCGGCGGCGTGACACGCGTCGGCCAGAGCGCGCAGTTCGAACAGCTCGCGCCCGCCGCCCGGCGCGACGGCGTACGAGGCCTTGGGGGCGAAAAACGAGACCGGACTGTAGCCCCAGAAGTTGACCAGCCGCTCCCCGGTCTCCGGGTTGCGGCGCCGGTTCTCGGTCTCGTCGAACTCCGCCACCGGCAGCAGCTCGATCGTCGTCACTCCGAGGTCGCGCAGGCGTGGCAGGCGCTCGATCAGCCCGGCGTAAGTCCCCGGCGCGGCGACTTCCGAGCTCGGGTGGCGGGTGTAGCCGCGCGCGTGCAGCTCGCAGACTATCCGCCGGGCGTCGGCGACGACCGGCCGCGCCGCCTCGTCGAGGATGGCGGGGAGCGCCGCGGGGACGAGGCCGCGGTAGGCGCGCCAGCGCGGCTCCGCTCCTTCCGTCAGTTCGCGGACCGCCTCCGGGGTCCAGCCCCAGACTTCGCCGCCGGCGAGCGCCGGAGCGCGCGGGTCGAGTACCGGCCGCGGGAAGGAATCGACGCGGAAGTGGTACTCGAAGCTCTCGGGAAGGCCCGCCACCTCGAGGTGCCAGACGTCCCCCGTCCGGTCGGTGTGCGGATCCAGCACCAGGGAAGCCAGGGGTGCCCCGCCGGGGGCGAACAGGTCGAGGCTGAGGCGCGCGGGGCGGGTGGCGAAGAGCGCGAAGTTGCGTCCGGCCGCCGTCCGCGAGACGCCGAGCGGCTCCGGAGTGCCCGGGCCGAACCGCCTCGCCGTCAGGAGATCGTCCCGTCCTCGTGCACGGTCCAGGTTTCGCCGGTGCGCAGCAGAGCCTCCAGCGTGCCAACGCCCTTGCGCTCGCGCTCCTGTTCGATCTGGCCGACGACGCCGGCCTCGAAGGAGGGCCGCTCGACGCGCCGCAGGACGCCGATCGGCACCGGGAAGTCGGGTGCCTTCATCTGTGCCGCCATGAAGGCGATCGCCGGGTTGGTCCGCGTCTCGTCCCACACCAGGCAGTCCTCGGGCGCGAATCCGTCGGCGAAGCGCACCACCTCGAGCTCGGTGCCGTTCAGGCGCACGCCGCGATCCTTCTCCTTGCCGAAGACCATCGGCTGCCCCTGGTGCAGCTCGACCACCGCGTCGTCGCGCCGATCCTTGTCGGTCAGGTGGGCGAAGGCCTTGTCGTTGAAGATGTTGCAGTTCTGGTAGATCTCGACGAAGGCGGTGCCGCGGTGAGCGGCGGCGGCGCGCAGGGTCTCCTTGAGGTGGGCCTGGAAGACGTCGACCGAGCGGGCGACGAAGGTCGCCCCGGCGCCGATCGCCACCGAGGTGGCGCTGAAGGGGTAGTCGACCGAGCCGTAGGGGCTCGACTTGGTGCGCTTGCCGAGTTCCGAGGTGGGCGAGTACTGCCCCTTGGTCAGGCCGTAGATCCGGTTGTTGAACAGCAGGATCTTCACCCCGACGTTGCGGCGCAGGGTGTGGATGAGGTGATTGCCACCGATCGACAGCGCGTCGCCGTCACCGGTCACCACCCAGACCTCGAGCTCGGGGCGCGCCACCTTCAGCCCCGTTGCCACCGCCGGCGCGCGGCCGTGGATGGTGTGGAAGCCGTAGGTGTTCATGTAGTACGGGAAGCGCGAGGAGCAGCCGATTCCCGACACCACCACGAACTTCTCGCGTTCGATGCCGAGTTCGGGAAGCACCGACTGGACCGCGGTGAGGATCGCGTAGTCGCCGCAGCCGGGGCACCAGCGCACGTCCTGGTTCGACTCGAAGTCCTTCTTGGTCAGGGTTGCCATGTCGTTCATTTCGCCCCCTTCTTGCTCAGTTCGACGATGCGTTCGTGGATCTCGGACACCTTGAACG
>JAIOJQ010000040.1 GCA_019911865.1 Thermoanaerobaculia bacterium | reverse complement strand
CGACTACTTCTATCCGGTCGGCTCCACGTCGAAGAAGCGCAAGCCCTTCCTCGACTTCGTCGGCATCGACTCGACGCGCGTCACGGTCACCCTGGCGGCGGCCGACGCGGCGCCGCGAGCGTGTTCGCCAAACTCACGGTGCCGTTGCTCGCCGCGCTGGCGGCCTCGGTGGCGCCGCAGCCGGAGATCTTCCTGTTTGCCTTCGCCGGGGCGCTGGCGGCGGCGACGATGGATACCGTCTCCTCGGAGATCGGCAAGGCGCTCGGCGGCAGGACGCTGCTGGTGACCACCCTGCGACCGGTACCGCCGGGAACCGAAGGGGGCGTCTCGCTGGGCGGCACCGCGGCCGGTCTCGCCGGCGCGGCGGTGCTCGCCGCCTGCGGGATCGCGCTCGGCCTGCCGCCGGGGCCGTCCGGTGCCGTCCTGGCGATTCTGCTCGCCGCCGCCCTGCTCGCCACGACGCTCGAGAGCGTCGCCGGCGCCACGCTCGAGCGGCGTGGGCTGCTCGACGGAACCACCGCGAACGTCTTCGTCTCGCTCGCCGGCGCCCTCACCGCCGCCGGCCTCGCCCGGCTCGTCTGAGCCGGCGCCGGCGACTCAGGGGGCGAGCTCGAGGGTCGCCGGGGTCGCGGTGTCGAGGGTGAGGAACGGCAGGTCGAGCGGCCGCACTGTCAGGGCGACCCGGTCGCCGGCCGGCGCCACGCTCTCGATCCGGCCGCGGAAGGCGGCCGCCGGGTCGCTGGGGTCGCTGAGGCGCACGGTCAAGCCGGCGGCAAACGGCGCCGCCTCGGCCGCCGCCAGGGTGACCGTGACGCGCGTCGAGTCGATGCCGACGAAGTCGAGGAAGGGCTTGCGCTTCTTCGACGTGGAGCCGACCGGATAGAAGTAGTCGAGCACGTAGCCATCCCTGGGCGCGCGCACCGGCGCCTCGGAGAGCCGGGTCTGTGCCTCGACCATCTCGCGCGTGGCATCGGCCTCGGCGGTCTCGACCGACATCTCCTGCCAGGCTCCGGCCGGTGCGGTGTCGCGGTTGCTGCCGCTGCTGCCCGGGCGCGCGACACCGCGGTCGGTGGTCATCCGGCGGCGCTCGCTGCGCGCCTGCTCGAGCCGATCGGTCGCCTCGCGCAGGCTCTTCTCGAGCTTGGCGAGATCGAGCTCGCCGAGCACCGTCCCTTGGCGCACCGGCAGATAGCGGTCGACGGGCAGGGCCAGCACGGGCAGCGAGGCGGTCGCCTTGACCGGCTTGACCTCGGTGGTGACCGCGGTGAGCTGGGCCTGCACGGCGACCTGGGCGAAGGCGGCGGCGGCAAGCGCGGCGCCGAAGGCGGCGACGACGAGGGGACGGAAATTTCCGGCCATGGCGATTTCCTTTCGCGGCGGCGGCGCGCCGATGTTACGCGCCCGGCCCGCCTGGCGCGAGGGAGCCGGGTGCCGGGGTGGCGCGGAGTACCCGGGCACGCCTGCAAGCGCCGTTCCGAGGCCCGGGCTCGCGTCCGGTGCGCCGAGCGGCGAGAATCGGCGGGTGAACGAGGGGATCCGCCGCGCCCTGCTGCGCGCCGAACCGGGGGCCGAGGCGTTTCTCCGTTTCGAGGCACCGGTCGAGAGCCGACAGGCACACCGGCCGGAGCAGGTGCCCGCGCTGCTCGCCTGGGCGGAAGAGGGTGCCGCGGCGGGGGATTGGATGGTCGGCTTCGTCGGCTACGAGGCGGCGCCCGCCTTCGACGCCGCGCTGGTGGCCCACCCGCCGGCCGCCGGACCGGCGCCGCTCGCCGCCTTCGGCCGCTTTCGCACCCCGGCGACCTGGTTGCCGGCGGCGGCGCCCGTAGCGGGGCGCGAAGCGGCGCCGCTTCTCGAGGGCGAGGCGCAGCCAGCCCTCGACGCCGCCGGGTTCCGCGCCGCAGTCGAGCGGATCCGCGCCGCGATCGCCGCTGGTGAGACGTACCAGGTCAACGTCTCCTTCCCGCTGCGCGGCCGGCTGGCGGCCCCGGCCGTCGGGGAGGCGCTGCTCGAGGCGCTGCTGGCGCCCGGCGAGGCGCCTTACGCCGCGTGGTTCGAGGGCGAGGGCTGGGCGGTGCTCTCGCTCTCGCCCGAACTCTTCTTCGAGCGCCGCGCCGGACGCGTCGTCTCGCGCCCGATGAAGGGGACGCGGCCGCGCGGCCGGTTCCCGCGCGAGGACGCGGCGCGTGGCGCCGAGCTGCGCGGGTCGGAGAAGGACCGCGCCGAGAACCTGATGATCGTCGACATGATCCGCAACGATCTCGGCCGGCTCGCCGAGCCGGGTTCGGTGACCGTCGAGCGGGCACTGGAAGTCGAGCGCTATCCGACCGTCTGGCAGCTCACCTCGACCGTGTCGGCGCGTACCGCGGCGCCCTTGCCGGAGCTGTTCACCGCGCTGTTCCCCTGCGCTTCGATCACCGGCGCGCCGAAGGCGGCGACGTCGCGCTTCATCCGCGAGCTCGAGGCGGAGCCGCGCGGCATCTACTGCGGAGCGATCGGGCGGCTCGAACCGGGCGGCGCGGCGCGCTTCGCGGTGGCGATCCGCACCCTCGAGATCGACCGCGCCGACGACACCTTCCGTTACGGGGTCGGCGCCGGCATCACCTGGGACTCCGACCCGGCCGAGGAGTGGCGCGAGTGCCTGGCCAAGGCGCGGGTGCTCGCCGGCGCGCCGCCGCGTTTCGACCTGATCGAGACGATGCGCTGGCGCGCCGGCCGCGGGGTCGAGCTGTTCGAGCTCCACCTCGACCGTCTCGCCGCTTCGGCCGACTACTTCGGTTTCGACCCGGCGCGGCTGGCGCCGGGCGAGACGGGCGACGCGCCGCTGCGCCAGCGGCTCGGCGAGCGGGTGCGCCGCGAGCTGGCGGCGCGCTGCGCCGGGCTCGCCGCCGGCTCGTGGCGGGTACGGCTGCGCCTCGCCAGATCGGGCGAGCTCACCTTCGACGTCGAGCCCTTCGCGCCGCCGCGGCACGTCTGGACGGTCGCCATCGCCGCCGGCGCGTACGCCTCGACCGAAGTGACGGCGTTCCACAAGACCACCCGCCGCGAGCGCTACGCCGCGGCGCGCGCTGTTGCGCCGGCAGGGGTCGACGAGGTGCTGCTGGTCAACGAACACGGCGAGCTGACCGAGGGGACGCGGACCAACCTGATGGTGCAGTTCGGCGCCGGCCCCTGGGTCACCCCGCCGCTCGAAGCGGGTCTCCTGCCGGGCGTCTTCCGGGAGTCCCTGCTGCGCCGCGGGGAGGCGATCGAGGCGACCCTCCGCCCGCGCGACCTTCGCCGTGCTCACCGCATCCGCCTGGTCAACGCGCTGCGCGGCTGGATCCCGGTCCGCCTCGCGCCGCCGGTCGGGCGCGCCTGATCCGGGTCCTCGCGGGCCGGCGGCGATTCGGTTAGGATCCGCCGCCATGCCCAACTGTCAGGTACCTGTCATCGGCAGCGCACCGGACGGCCGCACCGCGTCCGCTCGTCGCCTCGCCGCGTGCTGCGCCCTCGCGGCCGCTCTCGCGCTGCCCGCGCTCTCGAGCGCCGCCCCGGCTCCCGCCGCGCCGGTGCAGGACGACACCTTCTGGATCACGATCGGCGCCGACGTCTTCGCGCGCGCCCGGGCGAAGCTGGCGCCGCTGCCCGGCTGGTCGAACGGCGTCGTGCTCGAACGCCTCGACGAACACGACGGCGTGGTGTTGACGCGAATCCCGGCCGGAGCGATCGACGCCCTCTCGCACCTCGTCCACGAGGAGTTCCACTCCTGCGGCGGCTTCGTCAAGCACGAAAGCCTCGCGGAGGCCGAGGACGCCATGGCCCGGCTGCGCTCGCCGCAGCCCCAGTTCCTGGCGCTGCCGTTTTCGATCGACCAGCCGGCCCTGGTGGGCAATCTGGCCACTCAGGTGAGCGAGGCGAACCTGCTCGCCACGATTACTTCTCTCTCCACCGGGTTCCCGAACCGCTATCACGCACACCACGCAGTTCATCAGTCGGCGAACTGGATCCGTGATCAGTGGATCGCCCTCGCGGCCGGGCGGCCCGACGTCACGGTCGAGATGTTCTCGCACGGTGGCATCACGCCGCAGCCGTCCGTCATCCTGACCATCCCCGGCTCGAGTCTGCCGAACGAGTACGTGATCCTCGGCGGGCATCAGGACTCGACAAGGTCGAATGGTTCCTGTTCGAGCAACTCGTCCTGCATCGCGCCGGGCGCCGACGACGACGCCTCCGGCATCGCGGTGCTCACCGAGGCGATCCGGGTCGCGCTGGCCAACGGCTTCCAGCCGCAGCGCACTGTCCAGTTCATGGCTTACGCCGCCGAAGAGGTAGGTCTGCTCGGGTCCAACGACATCGCCGCGGACTACGACGCGGCGAACGTCAACGTCGTCGCCGTCCTGCAGCAGGACATGACCGCGTACCACGGTTCGGCACAGGACATCTACCTCTACACCAACCAGACCGATCCCGAACTCAATGCCTTCTTCGCCGACCTGATCGAGGCCTATCAACCCGGTGTGGGCTGGGCGAACTCGGCGTGCAGCTACGCGTGCTCGGATCACGCCTCGTGGACCAGCCACGGCTACCGGGCCTCGTTCGCCTTCGAGGCCGCATTCGGGCAGCACAACCAGCAGATCCATACCGGCAGCGACACCGTCGCCACGATCGGCAACAGCGCGGCGCACGCCGCGAAGTTCGCGCGGCTGGCGGTGGCCTTCATGGTCGAGGCGGCCGTCGACTCTACGGAGGCGGGGACGCTCCGGTTTTCTTCGGCCGACTACTCGGCCACCGAGAACGGCGGCATCGCGAGTCTCACCGTGTCGCGGGCCGACGGCAGCTTCGGCGCGGCGACGGTGCACTGCCGGACCGTCGCCGGGGGGACCGCCACGGCCGGCGCCGACTACAGCGCAACCGACGCAACGCTCAGCTGGGCGGCGGGCCAGGGCGGCGACCGGACCTGTTCGGTACCGATCCTCAACGACACCTTCGACGAGCCCGACGAGACGGTGCTCGTCGAACTCCAGGACGCTTCCGGTGCGCCGGTCGGCACGCCCGGAGCGGCGACCCTGACGATCCTCGACAACGACATCGGTGGATTCCTCCAGTTCGCATCGGCGACGTCGCAGCACACGGAGTCGGCCGGGACGGTGACCCTGACGGTCACGCGCGTCGGCGGCGGAGCGAGCGGCGTTACGGTCGACTACGCCGTCACCGGCGGCACTGCAACCGGAGGCGGCATCGACTTCACGCTCGCGGCGGGAACCCTGACCTTCGGCACGGCGGAGACCGGCCGGACCTTCGAGGTGACCCTGACCGACGACCTGCTGCCCGAGCCCGACGAGACGATCCAGATCCAGCTCTCGTCGGCCACCGGCGGTGCGACCCTGGGTACGATCCAGCAGCACACGCTGACCATCCTCGCCAGCGACGCCGACCTCGGAATCTTTGCCGACGGCTTCGAGAGCGGCGACACCTCGGAGTGGTCCACGACGGGTGGGTGAGGCGCGCGGTTCAGCTCACAGGGAGACTTCGGACATCAGGGCGAGGAGGCTGCCGTCGGGGTCGCGGAAGAAGGCCATCCAGACTTCGCGGTCGGGGAGTCGGGCGACCAGGTGGGGGGCGGACTCGAAACGGACGCCGCGCGCGCCGAGGGCGGCGAAGGTCGTCGGCAGGTCGTCGACGGTGAAATAGAGGACCGAGCCGAAGCGGTTGCCGCGCTCGAAGGCCGGCGCGTCGAGCATCAGCCGGAGGCCCGCGCAGTCGAAGAAGGCGAGTCCGCGCGGCGCCTGGAAGAGGAAGCGCAGGCCGAGCTGGTCGCGATAGAAGGCGACCGAGCGGTCGAGATCGGCGACCGGCAGCGCCAGCTGGCCGATGCGTTGCAGGTCGGGCTGCGGCAGTGGGGACTCGCTCATCGCTTTCTCCTCGGCGCCGCGGCATCGCGCGAAGGTGGACCCGGTGCCCCCTCCCGATCCGGCCGCGATGACGGTCGGAAGACAATATCCCGGTGACCCTCACCGAACCTCCGGCGGCTCGCCTGAGCCACGGCCGGCTCGGCTCGGCCCCACTCGCCGTGGGGCTCGAACGGCTGCCGTTTCAGGCAACCCCTCCCGTCCATTCGCCGGCGAGCAGGCCGTAGAGGAGCAGGTCGTCCTCGCGGCCGTCGAGCCGGCGGGCGGCGCGGCGGCAGCCTTCGCGGCGGAACCCCTCGGACTCGTAGAGCTGGATGGCCTCGGTGTTGGAGGCGAAGACCTCGAGCTCGACCCGGCCGAGGCCGGCGGCGAAAGACCGGTCGACGGCCTCGCGCAGCAGCTGGCGGCCGAGGCCGCGCCGCCGGTAGCCGGGCAGGACGGCGATCCCGAGCCGGCCGACGTGGCGCATCCCCTCGGTGGCGAGGGGCGCGATGTCGCAGGCGCCGACGATTTCGCCGTCGTCCTCTTCGGCCACCAGGTGGACGCCGCCGGCGTCGAGCAGGCGGGTGATGAAACGAGCCGTTTCGTCGATCGCGAAGCCCTCGACGATGGCGAGGTAGCGGCGCTCGCGCGCCACCCGATCGACGCACGCGGCGACCCCCGGCGCGTCGGCGGGGGTCCCGGGGCGGATGGAGATCATGCGCTCGGAACCGCTCGGCAGGCGGCAGGGCCTCAGGCGAGCAGGCTCTCGACCGCGGCGCGCTCCTCGCGCAGCTCGCGGTCGGAGGCGTCGAGGCGCTCGCGCGTGTCGGCGTCGAGCTCGAGGCCCTGGACGATCTCGACCTCGCCGCCTTTCGAGACGCACGGGTAGCTGAACACCACCCCGGGGGCGATCCCGTAGCTGCCGTCCGACGGCACCGCCATCGACACCCAGTCCCCCTCGCGGGTGCCGAGCAGCCAGTCGCGGACATGGTCGATCGCCGAGGAGGCCGCCGAGGCCGCCGAGGAGGCGCCGCGCGCCTTGATGATCGCCGCGCCGCGCTGCTGCACGGTCGGGATGAACGTGTCACGCGTCCACGCGCCGTCGACCAGCCCGGTCGCCGGCCGCCCGCCGACCGTGGCGTGGGCGATGTCCGGCACCTGGGTCGACGAGTGGTTGCCCCAGATCGTCAGCCGGTGGATGTCGCGCGGGTGGCTGCCCGTCTTCTCGGCGAGCTGGGAGAGGGCGCGGTTGTGGTCGAGCCGGGTCATGGCGTGGAACTGGCGCGGATCGAGCCCCTTCGCGTTCGACGCGGCGATCAGGGCGTTGGTGTTGGCCGGGTTGCCGACCACCAGGACGCGGACGTCCTTCGCCGCGCCGGCGGCGATCGCCTTGCCCTGCGGACCGAAGATCTTGCCGTTTTCGGCCAGCAGGTCCTTGCGCTCCATCCCCGGACCGCGCGGCTTGGCGCCGACCAGGAAGCAGACGTCGGCGTCGGCGAAGGCGGTCTCGACGTCGGCGGTGACGACGACGCCGTCGAGCAGCGGGAAGGCGCAGTCGCGCAGCTCCATGGCGACCCCCTCGAGGGCCGGCAGCGCCGGCGGGATCTCGAGCAGTTGCAGCACGATGCGCCGGTCGGGACCGGCCAGGTCGCCGGCGGCGAGACGGAAGGCGAGGGCGTAGCCGATGTTGCCGGCGGCTCCGGTGATGGCGATGTGCAGGGGCTTGTTCATGGCGCCGGCAATTCTATCCCCCGTCGCCGAAACCCCGCCCGCCCGGCGGCGTAGGGCGGAGTGCGCGCGCCGCCTTCTCCGGCGCGCCCGGAGGCCCTGATGAGCACCGCCACCCTCGACGCCCCTTCCTTGCTGCGCTCGCCGATCGTCCGGGCGCTGGCGCCGTTCCTCGAAGCGCGCACCTGGGGGTCGCTCGCCTACGTCTGGCTCGGCTTCCCGCTCGGGCTCGCCTGGTTCATCGGGCTGACCGTGGGGCTCGCCACGGGCGCGGCGCTCGCCATCCTCTGGATCGGCCTCGTGCTGCTCTTCGTCACCTTCCTGGCGGCCTGGGGGGCGGAGGGGCTCGAGCGCCGGCTCGCCATCTGGCTGCTCGGGGCGCTGGTCCCGCAGCGGCGCCGGCGTCCGGTTGGACCGGAGAGCCTGCGCGCGTGGACGAAGTCGGTCTTCACCCGGGCGCCGCTCTGGAAGGGGCTGCTATTCCTCGCCCTGCGCTTCCCGCTCGGCCTCGCCGGCTGGGTCGTTTCGGTGGTCTCGCTCGCGGTCTCGGGCGGCCTGCTCGCGGCGCCGTTCGCGCTCGCCGTCGGCGGCTCGGTCGACCTCGGGTTCTGGAACCCGGACACGGTCGTCGAGGCGTTGCCCATCTCCCTCGTCGGACTGCTGCTGCTGATCGTCACACTTCACCTGCACCGCGCGATGGGCTGGCTCTGGGCGCGGCTCGCCGAGCAGCTGCTCGGCGGCGGTGAACCCGAACCCGCCGCCGGCGAGACTGCCGTCGAGCCGGTCGCGGCCTGATCCTTCCGCGCGCGTGCTAGCGTCGTTGGACCCCCACCGGAGGTCCGTCATACGCCGCGCGCGCCGCCGCTTCGCTGCATTCGTCCTCGCACTCGCGCCGTGCGCCGCGGTGCTCGGCGCCGCCGAACCGGCCGGCGACGGGCCATGGGTCGTCCGCGCCTGGTTCGGCGACGCCACGATGGTGCGCGAGGTCGCCTCCTGGGGCGAGCACTTCGCCGATCACCACGACACCAAGGGCTACCTCCTGCTCGAGGCTGACGCCGAGATCGTTGGCCGGCTGCGTTCCCTCGGATTCTTCGTCGAGGTCGACGAGGGGCGCACCGCGGCGCGCCGCGGCATCGGCGCGCCCGGCAAGGAGGCCGCGGCCGGCGCCGGCATTCCGGGTTTCCCCTGTTATCGCACGGTCGAGGAGACTTTCGCCGCGGCCCAGGCGCTCGCCGCCGCGCGGCCGGATCTCGCCACCGTCCTCGACGCCGGCGACTCCTGGGAGAAGGCGAACCTGCCTGCCGGGGGCTACGACCTGCTCGTCCTGAAGCTGACCAACCTTTCGATTCCGGGCCCGAAACCGGTATTTTTCGCGACGGCGGCGATCCACGCCCGCGAGTACACGACGGCCGAAAGCGCGCTCCGCTTCGCCGAGCGGCTGGTCGCGAGCTACGGCGTCGACGCCGACGCGACCTGGCTGCTCGACCACCACGAGTTCCACCTCATGCTCCACGCCAACCCGGACGGCCGCAAGAAGGCGGAGGCCGGCCAGTCGTGGCGCAAGAACACCAACCAGAGCTACTGCGGTGCGACCTCGAGCAGCCGCGGCGCCGATCTCAATCGCAACTTCGACTTCTACTGGGGCGCCTGGGGCGGCTCGAGTGGCGACCCGTGCGCGACGACCTACCGCGGCGTCGCGGCGGCTTCCGAGCCCGAGGCCCAGGCGGTCCAGGCGTACATGGGCCTGGTCTTCCTCGACCAGCGGCCCGACGACCTGACGACGCCGGCCCCCGACGACACGACCGGCGTCTACGCCGACCTGCACAGCTACCAGCCGGCCATCCTGACGCCCTTCGGGTTGACTTCGACCCAGGAGGACGTCTGCTCGGGCACCAACCTGCCCCCCAACTGCGAGGGGCTGCTGCGCCTCGGCCGCAAGTGGGGGGCGCTGTCGGCCTGGGATCCGCGCTCGGGCGGGCTCTACCCGGTCGACGGCTCGACCAAGGACTACGCCTACGGCCGCTTCGGCGTGCCGGCCTACACCTGGGAGATGGGGACGGCCTTCTTCGAGAGCTGCGCCGACTTCGAGGAGTCGATCGCCGAGGCCGCCGGCGAGATGCTGCGCTACGCGCTGCGCGTCGCCCGCGCGCCTTACCGGCTCGCCAGGGGTCCCGACACCTTTCGCGTCGAGCTCACGCCCGGCGCCGTCACGCCCGGCGGCGCGGTCGTGCTCTCGGCCCGCGCCGTCGACGGCCGGGTGTTCGACGAGGAGTCCGGGCAGGCCGAGCCGGCCGAGGTGATCGCCGAGGCGCGCGCCTGGATTGCCGTCGCACCCTGGCAGCCCGGCGCGACGCCGATGCCGCTCGCGGCGGCGGACGGCGCCTTCGACGAGCCGTTCGAGGAGCTCACTTGCTCGCTCGACACCGGCGCGCTCGCCGACGGCGTCCACCCGGTCTGGGTCGCGGCGCGCGATGCCGCCGGCAACTGGGGACCGCTCTCGGCGGCGCTCCTCGCGGTCGTCGATCCGGCCGACGATCCGCGGATCGAAGGGACGGTGACGGGGGCGGGCTCCGGCGCGCCGCTCACCGCGAGGGTCTCGGTGGGTCCCTTCGCGACCGTCGCCGATCCGTCGACCGGCGCCTACGCGCTGCGGGTTCCCGCCGGCACCTGGGACGTCGTGGCGCGCGCCGAACTGCACGCGCCGCGCACCGCCGCGGCGGTGGTGGCGGCTCCCGGCGCGACGATCGTTCGCGACTTCACGCTGCCCGAGCCGGTCTTCGCCGACGACGCCGAGGGTGGCAACCCCGGTTGGACGGCGCAGAGCCCGTGGGCCGTGCGCTCGGACGTCGCGCATCGGGGTGCGCGCTCGTGGTCCGACAGCGTGGCGGACTACGGCAACCTGGCCAACGTCACGCTGACCTCGCCGGTCGTCGATCTGTCGGACGCGACCACGGTCGAGCTGGTCTTCCACCACCTGCACCAGCTCGAGGGGGGCTACGACTACGGGTACGTCGAGGTGTCGACCAACGGCGGCGGGAGCTGGACGCCGGTCGAGCGCTTCTCGGGTGCCGTCGCCTGGGACTGGCAACCGGTCGCCATCCCGCTGCCGGCGCTCGCCGGCGCCGCCGCGGCGCGCTTCCGCTTCCGGTTGACCTCGGATCCCGGCCTCGTCCGCGACGGCTGGCACCTCGACGACGTCGCGCTGACCGCGATCGTCGCAGCTTCCGACACGATGCCGTTCGTCGACGGCTTCGAGAGCGGCGACACCGCCGCCTGGTCGGTCACCGCGCCCTGACCGCGGTCACGGCGCGATCGCCAGCCGCGCCCCCGCCGAGTAGGCGACGAACTCCGGCGCGTACATCGACTGCAGCTCGGCGGGCGCCACCCGGAACTCGCCCGCGGTGGCGGCGCGCACCCGGTACTTGAGGGTGTACTCGCCAGCCGGCAGCCACTCGAAGAAGAAGTTGGTCCCCGAGTCGCGCACCTCTTCGTACCAGACGATGCCGAGATCCCAGCGCCATCCCGACGCCGCGCGATCGGGCTCGAGTCCGGCGGCGCGCGGGTCGCGCAGGTGGACGTACTCGGCCGCCGCTTTCGCGCGCACCGAGAGCTGCACCTCGAGCTCGTCGCCGACCGCCAGCCGCGCCCCTTCGGCCAGCGGCTCGAGCGTCGTCTCGGCACCCTGCTCGACCCGCCGGAACCAGCGCCGCTCGACGTGGAACAGGTCGCCGCGCGCTTCGGCCGGCAGCTGCTCGGTCGAGAAGTGCCAGGTCGCCGAGGCGAAGGCGAACCCGTCGGTCTTCTGTTCGACGACGATCGTCGCGTCGCGCGCGGGGACGATCTCGTCGCCCTCGAGCACGAGCTGGTTCTTCTTGCCACTGTAGCGGTCGGGTTCGAAGACGAACGGCGTGGTGTGGCCGCCGAAGGTGACCGCGAGCTCCTCGCGCGTCCCGAGCAGCTCCTTCTTCTGCAGCCAGGCGGCGACCGAGAAGAGGACTTCGGCGGTGGCGCGGGTCGACTTCCAGTGGCCGAGCTTCTTGTTGAGGAAGAGCCACTGCACGAGGCCCTTGTCCCGCGCGTCTTCGGGGGCGACCTCGGAGAGCGCGCGCAGCGCCCAGGCGTGGGTTTCGATCGTGTCGTTGTACCAGAGCCAGGCGCGGTCCTCCGGCGCCCAGAAGGTGCCGAGGTCGCGGTCGCTCTTCGCCGAGTCCATGACGCTCGCCAGGACCAGCCTGGCGTCCTGCGGCCGCTCCATCCGGGTGAGGGTGAGCGCCAGCTGGAGTTTGAGCATCGGCGAGTGCTGCTTCCAGTGCTTGAAGGAGAAGTCGAGGATCTCGCGCCGGCGCCTGGCCGGCAGCACCGACTCCATCCACTTCGGGTCGGGGTAGGACGACGCGACGTAGTTGGCGAAGGTGAGCAGCTCCCAGCAGCAGTCGTCCTCGATCGCCCGCTTCCACCAGTCGCGCTCGATCTCCTGCGCCAGGAAGGTCCAGCCGCGGCGCACCATCGGCTCGGGGACCTCGACGCCGAACTCGGAAGCGCGCGCCAGGCCGTACATCAGGTAGAGGGTCATGTAGGGGGACGGCGGCCCGCCCGGGAACCAGGGGAAGGCGCCGGAGGGGAGCTGCGCTCGCTCGAGCTTGGCGAGCGCCTCGGCGCGCACCGCGCGGGCAACCTGCGGATCGAGGACGCGCAGCAGCGCCTCGTCCTCGCCCTCGGGGCCGCCGCGCGCCTGGCGGAGCCAGGGTGTCTCCTCGAGCGCCATCCGACGATTGGGATCGGCCGCGTCGAAGCGCTCCCAGCGGGTGTCGCGCTTGGCGAGCTCCGCGGCCATCGCCTGGAGGCCCGGGTGGCGGTCGAACATCGAGCCGAGGACGCCCGCCGAGACGAACCGATTGAGCGTCTGCTCGGTGCACTCGTAGGGGTACTCGACGAGGTAGGGGAGGGCGTCGAGCAGGCCGTAGAAGAGCTGGCCGTCGACGGTGACCACCATCCGCTCGTCGATGCGGGTCGGATCCCCGGCGGCGAGGTCCTCGAAGACGAGCTCGCGCCGCTCGCCGCCGGTGAGCGCGGCGAAGCGCGACTGCGCGAGCCGGATGCGCGAGGGGAGCACCGGGATCGGCCGCAGCTCGCCGTCCGAGAGGGCGCCCGCGCGCGCCTCGACGCGGAAGGCGAGCGGGCGGACGCCCGAGGGCGCCGCGACCGGGAAGACGACCGTCGTCCCCTGGCCGGCCTCGGCCGCGAACGTCGCACTGCCGCCACCGGCGGGCAGGCCGAACTCGGCCGAGAGATCCTCCTGGGTGTCGGGATCCTCGATTCGGAAGCGGACCTCGCCGGAAAGCTTCTTCTCGGAGGCGTTGTCGACCGCGACGCGCAGCTCGGCGCGGTCCCCCTCCCGCAGGAAGCGCGGCAGGTAGGGGCGAACCATCAGGTCCTTGGCGGTCCGGATCTCCTGCTCGACGTAGCCCGAGGCGAGGTCACGCGTCACCGCGGCCACCCAGAGCTTCCACGAGGTCAGCGACTCGGGAACGCGGAACTCGATCGCCGCCGTGCCGTCGGCCGCGGTGACGAGGTGCGGCTGCCAGAAGGCGGTCTCGGAGAAGTCGGCGCGGGCGCTGACTTCCGCCGGCGCCTGGAGACTCGCATCCGGCTCCTGCCCCTCCGCCTCGAACGTCGCAGCCGACTTGGCGTCCATGGCATCGACCACGGGAGCCTCGGCGCTCACGATGATCTGCTCGACATTTCCCGCCTGAGGCGCCGGCGCTGCAGCGGCCTCCATCGCGACTTCTCCCCGCATCATCCTCCGCTTCACCCCGAACCCGGGGCCACCGATGCCGTAGGGGTCGATGCCGACGAAGGCGTCGGCCGAGAAGACCGGCGGCGCGGTCCAGTCCCACCAGTCCTCGGCCTCGCGCCAGACGGCGCCGGCGCCGGTCAGCGCGTGCTGGAGGACGGCCGGCGCACCGAAGGCCGGGTAGAGCGAGGACGGGCGCGGCGCGGCGAACGGGCGGAAGTAGTCGAGGCTGCGGTCGTACATCGACGCCAGCAGCTCGGCGGCGCCGGCGCCGAGCGGGCGGCCCCGATGATCCCTGACCGCGACGCGGAAGGTCTCGGTCGCCCCGGGCTCCAACTTGTCCCGGAAGCTGGTGAGCTCGACGGTGAGGCCGCGGTCGTCCCACGGCACGGCGACGGCGGTCGCGCGCGAGACGACCTGGTGGTCGGCGACCACCGTGGCGCGGGCACCGAAGCCGCCGCGGTCGGCGCGGTCGATCGGCCACTCGACCCAGACCGGGTCGCGGCCGGCCAGCAGCGTGTGCCGCTCGTGCACCGCGGCGCCGCGCAGCCGCTCGAGGACGATGGTCTGCCCGGGCAGCCCCGAGTGGACGAACAGGCGGGCGGTGCCGCCGACCGCGACGGTCGGGCTCTCGAAGCGCAGCTCGAGCGGCACGGCGAGCTTCGCGCCGCGGTCGGCGACGGCAAAGGAGCGCTCGAGGGTGAAGGTCTCGCCGTGGGCGTCCTTCGTTCCGGCGATCAGCCGGTAGGCGCCGGCGGCGAGCTCGCCGAGCGCCAGCGTTGCCGCGCCGTCCTCGCCGTGGGCCAGCGTGCCGCGTCCGACTTCGCGCGCCTCGTTCCAGCCGGCGAGCAGTTGCGCGGAGTCGGGGGCGCCCTCCCACCGCGGCCGCAGGCGATCACCCGGCGTCGCCCAGCGCTCGAGGTCGGGATCGACCGGCCGCGGCAGCTCGGCCGGCAGGGGCGCCCGCGCCGGCTGCGCGAGCTCGACCAGCCGCCAGGTGGTCGTACCGGCGCGCGCTTCGCCGTCGAGCGAGCGGCGGCGCACGGTCCACTCGGTGGGGCTCTGCGGGCCGACCAGGAACGGGTCGCCGTCGACCGCCAGCGTCACGCCGACCCAGCCGATGGCGATCGAGCGCGCGGCGGAGCGGGTCTCTCCCCCCTCGTCGGTGATCTCGGTTTCGACGGTGAAGCGGTAGCAGCCGCAGGCATCGCGCTCGCGCTCGTCGGCCTCGGGGGTGAAGCGGACGGTGAACTTGCCCTCGGCGTCGAGCTCGGCCGAGCCCGACGCGATCGTCCGCGGCGGCGCCGGCGGCCGCCAGAACCAGCCGTGGCGCGCCCACTCCCACATCGGCGCGCGCACGACGCGCCACGAGACCTTGCCGGAGGCGACCGGCAGGCCGAAGTAGTAGCGGGCCTCGCCGGGGACTTCGAGTGGACGGTTGAGGCGCGGCTCGCCGGCGGGCGCCTCGAGCGACACTTCGAAGGTCGGCCGCTTGTACTCCTCCACCGCGATCGAGGCCGAACCGTTGGCGCTGCTGCGCAGCGTCCAGTTGCCGAGCAGCCGTCCGGTCGGGATCTCGAGCTCGCCGGCGGCGGTGCCGAAGTCGTTGGTCTTCGCCTCGCCGGTGGCGACGACTTCGCCGTTCGGGTCGCGCAGCTCGACGACGTGATCGCGGCCGCCGACGGCGCGGAAGCTCCCCTTGGCGGCCTCCCCTTCGTAGACCAGGATCTTCCAGAGCAGCTTCTGCCCCGGTCGGTAGATGGCGCGATCGGTGAAGACCAGCGCGCCCGCCGACGATCCCGGCGGCGAGGTCGGCCGCCACCAGTACCCTTGCGACCAGACCGCCTCGTCGCCGCCGTGGCGGACGACGACCGCGATGCCGCGGCCGTCGCCGCCCGGCGGCAGCTCGAAGCGGGCGAGGCCGTCGGCGTCGGTGATGCGGGTTTCGACCTTTTCCGGCCGCTTCTCCCACTGCCAGCGGTAGAGGGTCGCCTCGGCGCCGGCGATCGGCGCGCCGGTCGCGCCGGAGACGACGCGGATCGCGTCGGCGCCGGGGGCATAGCCGAACGCCGGGTCGCGTAGCACGACCAGGTCCGAGAGCCGCAGCTCGACCGCCTGGCGCAGGTTGCTGTCGCGGCGGAAGCCGGGGTCGGCCGAGGCAACGACGAGGAAGCGGCCGCGTCCGGCAAGCGGCGGCGTGGTGAAGGTGCGATGGTCGCGGTAGTCCGCCGTCGCCGGCAGGTCGACCTTCCAGCTTGCCGCCGGCGCGCCGCGCAGCACGGCCCGCACGCGGTCCTGATTCCAGCCGCCCCAGGTCACCGGCTTCGCGTCGAAGCGCTCGTCGGGCAGCCGGTAGGCGCGCAGGTGGAGCGCGGGGAGATTCCGATGGGAGACCTCGATCGAGCGCCGGTCGGCGGCGTCGATCGCCATCGCCTGGAGCTCGTAGGACGGCGCCTCGATCTCGTCGCGCACGACGCGGCAGGCCTCGGCGCCGGGCGAGCGCGGATAGGCCTTCTCCCCCGCCAGCGCCAGGGCGCGCGCGACCACGGCCGGCGCGGTCGAGCAGAGGTCGGGGTCCGGGCCGCAGGCGAGCGACACCGATCGCTGGCGGATGGCGAGGCCGGTCGACCCTCCCTGCTGGATCATCCCGGCAAGGCGCGCCATGGCCATCGACCACCAGGGGTCGGAACGGAACTCGCCGAGCGACTGCTCGAGCGCGGCCGCGAGCGCGCCGCGGTCCTCCTCGGCGGTGAAGGCGTCGTGGAGGCTGGAGATCCGCTCGAGCTTCGCCTCGAGCGTCGCGCCCCGCTCGCCGCGGCCGCGGTGCCAGCGCTCGAGGTCGCCGAGGATCGCGGCGAGCTTCTCGAGCGGGTGCAGGTCGGGGTCCGACAGCCGCTCGGGGGTCGGCTCGACGGTGCGCCCCTCGGCGAGCGCGTCGAGGTCGAGCTTCCAGAGGTCGGCACTCTCCCGCGGCGACCAGTGCGCGCTGTCGGCCAGTCGCTCGGCCCACAGGTAGGCGACGGCGTCGCGCAGGGTGGGGCGGATCCCCTCGGGGTAGTCGTTGGGGTGCAGTTCGGCGAGCGCGTCCGGGGCGAGTTCGCCGAGCGCCGTGCGCTGCGCCCAGACGCGGGCGAAGGCGCGGTCGGCCTCGGCGACGATCTGGTCGGCGGTCCACAGCTTGAGGTCGAGCGCCTCGCCGGAGACCACTTTTTCGCGCCGGCGGATCTCCCAGTCGTAGGCGTCGAGGTAGCCGAGCAGGGCGTGGGCGTCGTAGAGCTCGACGGTGGCGCGGGCGAGAGGCGCCTCCGGCCAGGCCCTGGCGCGCAGTGCCTCGACGGCGGTCTCGTAACCGCCGAGGGCGAGGCCGACCTGGGTCTGGCGGACCAGGACCCTGGCGAGCCCGAGGTCGTCGCTGCGCTCGCGGGCGGCGGCTTCGAGGTGCTCGAGGAGCTTCGCGGCCTCGGCCAGCTTCTGCTCGGAGAGCAGGCGGTCGACCTCGAGCCAGTCGGCGCGCACGGCCGGCGGATCCTCCGGGGGCGTCGGATCGGGGTCGGCCGGGCGTCCTGCGAGCGCGAAGGCGCCGGCGCCGAGGGCGGTGACGGCGCCGAGGGCGGCGGCGAAGCGGACGAGACGGGTCGGAGGGCGCATGGCAGGAGCTTAGACCCCTCGTGGCTGCGAAGGGTACGGTTCCCGATCGGTGTCTCGCGAGGCGCACGGCAGCCCGGGTCGCCGGATCATCCCGCGGTCCGCCGGTCGCCACCTCGAGTTTCGACCGACCGGGATTCCGCTCGTCGCCTGTGCCGCACCGGTGGGTCACACCCGGCTCGGCAACGAACACGCCCGCAACGGTCGAATCCATCCGCCGGAAAGGATGCCGCTCGGGCCGTCGGAAACCGGATCTGCCGCTGACCCCGGGAAGGCCGCCCGCACGCTGCCGTTTCACGGTCGAACCGTCGAGGAAGGCGCGAGGCGCGAGGCGCTACCCACGTCCACCTGGTGGTTGCCGTCCTGCCGCTCGTCGTCCCGACGACGCTTCGGGCGCTCGATTCGTCCCGTCCTCTCGGCCGCGGCCTCCTCTCGCGGCGCTCGCCCTAGAACGCCCCGGCCGCCTCGTCCTCCGCGACGGCGAGGGGAGACCAGTCGGCCAGGGGGGCCACGCCCGACCAGTTGCCGCTGCTGCCGCTCTCGAAGCCGTCCGCGAACAGCGCGCCGAACATCACCTGGACGAGGCCGTTGTTCTCGATCGCGCCGGCGTCGCGGCCGAGGACACCGATCGCCAGATCGACGTAATCCCCGCCGTTGAACCGGCCGAGCGCCAGGGCGTTGCCGAAGTTGTCGAAGGCCGCGGCGGGAGCGGCGCTCAGGCCGGCGTCGGCGAGGCGGAACTGGCCGGGAGTGCTGTTGAGCCCGGTCGAGCTGCCGAAAACCAGGTGGACGATTCCCTGGTACGAGGTCGACACCCAGGCCTCGCCCGGAACGCCGATGACCAGGTCGTCGGCGCCCGGAAAGCCGGCGCTCGGCCCGTCGAGCGCTGCTGAGGTCACCCACTCGCTGAGCAGGACCGAGCCGAAGCGGTCGTCGGTTTCGGGGCCGCTGGCCGCCGGCACGAGCGTCCCCTGGGTGAACTGCTGGGCGCCCCCTTCGCCGAGAGCCACCACGACCCGGCCGGCGTTCGTCTGCCCCGAAATCGTCTGCCCCGGCATGCCGATGGCGAGGTCGGTGCGGCAGCTGAAGGCCAACCAGCAGGTCGCGGTGCGGCTGAAGTCGGCCGCGGCCAGCGCCCAGCCGAAGTCGTCTCCGGCTTCGAGGACACCGCCGAAGGAGGCGTCGGTGAGCAACGAAATTCCGGTGGTCGACAGCCCGCCCGAACTGCCCCTCAGGACGGCGACCTGGCCGGCGTTCGCCACCGCTCCGAGATCGAAGCTCGGAGCCCCCACGGCGAGATCGTAGAAGAGGTCGTCGCCGTCGAAGTCGCCTGCCGCGAGAGCAAATCCCATGCCGGCCCCCGCCTGCTCGGGTCCGGCGATCGTAGTCTGCAGGATGTATTCCGCTCCCGCCGAAGTCAATCCGGTGGCCGAGCCATAGAGGACCAGGACCCCGCCGGAGTTGGCGAACAGACCGTCCTCGTGCGGGGCACCGACAGCCAGATCGTCCCGGCCGTCATCGTTGAAGTCTCCGACGGCGACGACCTCGCCGAACAGATCGTCCGCCTCGGCCGTCCCGGGCATGCCGCCGGCGCCCTGGTCGAAAAAGTCGGTGCTCCAGCCGGTCGAGGTCGAGTAGTCGAAGACGAAGAGGCGTCCGGAGTCGACGATCGCACCGGAGTCGTAGCCGGGGGCGCCGACGACCAGCTCGTCATCGCCGTCGCCGTCGAAGTCGCCTGCGGCGACGGCATCCCCGAGGCGCATCTGGGACTGACTGCCGCTGAACGAGGCGAGCGGCGGCATCAGTCCGGCCGACCCGCCGAAGTGGATCTGGACCCGGCCGCCGTTGGTCACCGGCCCGTCCCAGAAGGGCGCACCCACCGCCAGATCGCGGTAGCCGTCACCGTTGAAGTCGCCGCTCGCGAGATCCTGTCCGAACTGCCCGCCGTCCTGCGGTCCGGTCGTGGCGACCAGCCCCTGCTCGCCGACCTGCCAGACCTGTGCTCCGGCACCCGCGGCGAGCAGCAGCGCGAACAGTGCCGCGAGCGTCGCCCGGAACCGCCCGGGTACCACCTGACGCCAACTCGAATCCACCTTCCTCATTGCTGCCTCCATGGCCCCGCAGGACGGGAACTGGTTGTTCGGTTTCTCTGTGACACGGCGCACCGATGCCACCCGCGTTACACGGATCGATGGGAAGTGTAACGTACCTGGATCGATCACGAGCGGATACACTGGCGCTCTCATGTGCGCAGGAAGGTTACGGCCGTTCGCGCCGGGGCTGCTCGCCGGGTTGGTGGCGACCGCGGCGCTCGCCGCCGACGGCGCCCTCGTCCTCGATCTCGCGCCCCGCCTCGAAGCGGACCGCGCCGGGGTGCGCGAAGGGGACCGGTTGCTCGCCTGGAGCGTGCCGAGCGGCGGGACCGCGGCACTGCCGGCCACGGGGAGCTTCGTCTCCCCCCTCGACGCAGGCCGCGTGCAGATCGAGCACGGCAGCCGGGTGCCCGTCGTGCTCACGGTCGAGCGGGCGGGTACCCGGCTGGCGCTCGAACTCGAGCCGGGCACCTGGGGGCTTGCGGCGCGCCCGCCGTTCGAACCGGCCGACCTCGAACGGTTCCTCGCCGGCTGGCGGCGCCTCGGCGACGATGACGAGGCTGCCCGCGCGGCGCTCGCCGGCTGGAGCGAACTCGCGGCCGAGTGGCGCAGCACTGCGCCGGAGCGGGCCTTCTGGCTCGACCTCGAGCGCGCCCAGGCCGCGGCGCGGCGCAACTGGATCGACGAGGCCCAAAGCGCCCTCGCCGAGGCGCAGGCGCTCGCCGAAGTCTCCGGCGATCCGTTCGAGCGGGCGCTCGTCCTCGAACGTCGCGGTTTCGCCTTCGAACGCGCCAGTCGCTTCGAAGAGGCCGCGGAGGCCTTCCGCGAGTCCCTCGAGGCGTATGGGCGGGCGGCACCCGAAAGCCTCGTGCTGGCCCGTGCCTACGAGAACGCAGCGCGCATCGCCTGGTGGCGGGACCGGCTCGACGAGGCCGAAGCGCTCGGCCGCGACGGGCTCGCGATCCGGGCCCGGATCGCGCCGGACGGCCTGCCGGTGGCCGAGAGCTTCAACGACCTCGGTCTGGTGGCGTGGAACCGGGGCGACCTCGCGGCCTGCGAGAGCTTCCACCGGCGCGCGCTCGAGATCCGCGAACGGGAAGCGCCTCGCGGTCTCAAGACCGCCTACAGCCTGGTCAACCTCGGTATCGTGACCTGGCGTCAGGGTTCTCTCGGCGAGGCCGAGGCTTACTACCGGCGCGCGATCGAGGTCTACGAGCAGCTGCGTCCCGACAGCGTCGAGCTCGCGCGGGCGATCTCGAACCTCGCCATCGTGCATCTCAGCCGCGGGCACTTGGTCGAAGCCGAGGCGCTGCTCGGCCGCGCGCTCGGACTGCAGGAGCACTGGGGAAACCGCCGCGACGTGGCCCACAACTTGACCAGCCTCGCCGAGGTCCGGCTGGCGCGCGGCGACCGCGCCGGGGCGAAGCGCGACTTCAACCGCGCCCTCGCGATCAAGGAGGAGCTCGGCCTCGGTGTCGACCGGGTTTCCACGCTCCAGGGGCTCTCCCGCGCCGCCGCCGATCCGGCCGAACGCCGGGCCTGGCTCACCCGCGCGCGCGAGGTCCTCGAGGCCGAATCGCCCGACAGCTATCAGCTCGCCGGCGTGCTGCTCGGCCTGGCCGACGTCACCGCGGCAGACGGGGACGCCGGGGAGGCCCGGACGCTGCGCGAGGCGAGCCTGCGCCAGGCAGAGCGCGTCGCTCCGGGCTCGGTTCTGGTTGCCCGGATCCTCACCGAGGTCGGGCGTGCGGCACTCGATGCGGGCGACGCAGCGGCCGCCGAGGAGACGCTCGGCCGCGCGCTCGACCTGCTGCTCGACGAGCTTCCCGGGGATGTCGAGGAGGCGGAGACCCGCCGGCTGCTGGCCGGCGCGCGGCGGGCCCGCGGGAACGACGAGGCCGCCCTGGCGATGCTGGCGAGCGCCGAGCGCGTGCTCGATGGAGCCCTCGGCGGCGGCGGCACGATCGAGGAGAGAGCGCGAGCGCGCGCCGCCTGGGCCGAGGTCTATCTCGATCAGATCGACCTGCTGGCACGCGCGGGGCAGGTCGCACGGGCGTTCGACGTTTCGGAGCGCTACCGCACGCGCGGCCTGCGCGAGCTCGTCGCGAGTCGCGACTTGCAGTGGCGCGAGTTGCCGGCCGAGCTCGACCGCCGCCGGCAGATGGCGGAGAGTCGCTGGCATCGTCTCGTCGAGGCGCGGCGCGAGGCAGCCGCGTCGAACGGCGAGGCGGAGCGCGCCGAGTTCGCGGGAGCGCGGCGCGAGCTGAACGAAGTCCGCCGGTTGATCGCCGAGCGGGCGCCGCGCATCGCTCCTTTCGCCGGATCCGCGGCCCTCGATTCCGACCGCACCCGCCGCGCCCTGGCGGCGGACACGCTTCTGCTCTCTTACGTGGTCGGCCGCGAGCGCACCTGGCTGTTCGCGGTCGATGCCGAGCACGGTCCAGAGCTTCACGTGCTCGACGCAGGCCGGGCTGAACTCGAACGCCGGGTGCGGGAGCTGCGCGACGAGCTCTCCCGGCCGAGCCGGCGCTCGACCTGGCGAGTGCGCGCGGCGACGCTCTCGCGGCAACTGCTGGGACCGGTCGCCGACCGGGTGCTCGCCGCCGGGCGGATCCTGGTTCTCCCCGACGGTCCGCTGCACTTCCTGCCGTTCGCCGCCCTGGCGGTCCCCGGAGCCGGCAACGGCGAACTGCTGGTCGCCCTCCGTCCGGTTTTCTACGGCGACTCGATGACCGCCCTCACCGAACTCGAGGCGCGGCCGCGCACCGAAGCCGCACCGCAACTGGTCGCCTTCGCCGATCCCTTCACGGGGCCGTCGCGACCGTCCGGCCCGTCGGCCGGGATCGTCGAGCGCGGGCTCCGCCTCGAGCCACTCGCCGGCAGCCGGGAGGAGGCTGAACGCATCCGCGCTCTGTTTCCGGGTCCGGCGACCGTCTGGATCGGCGAAGGTGCGACCGAGGAGCGGGCCAAGGCGCTCGGTGAAGGGGTCTCGAATCTCCACTTCGCCTGTCACGGCCTGGTCGACCCGGCCTCGCCGCTCGACAGTGGCCTCGCCCTCGCGGCGCCCGGAGTCGACTCGACCGAAGACGGCGTTCTGCAGGCCTGGGAGATCTTCGAGCAGCTGCGCATCGACGCCCGGCTGGTCGTGCTATCGGCCTGCGATACGGCGCTCGGCGAGGAGCTGCCCGGCGAAGGGGTGCTCGGTCTGGTGCGCGCCTTCCGGTTCGCCGGCGCCCGCGGCGTGGTGGCCACCCAGTGGCGGGTCGGCGACCGCGCCGCCGCGGCCCTTTCGTCCGAGCTCTACGCCCAGCTGCGGCAGGGTATCGAACCGGCCGAGGCGCTGCGACGCGCCCAGCTCACGCTCACCCGGCGGCCGGAAACCGCACACCCTTCCTTCTGGGCGGCCTTCGGTCTGTTCGGCACCGGTCGCTGAGGCGGATCGGCCGGCCGTTGCGCGCACAGTTCTTGCGGAATCCCCGGGGACGGATCGCCGCGTCCGGGAAGCTCCGGAGTGCACGGCGCGGCGGGTAGGATATTTCTTCGCATGGATCCGGCGGATCGAGCGCTCGTCGAGGGTATCTGCGGGGGGGAGAGTGCGGCAGCCCGGACCGTGGAAGGCTGGGTGCGCCTGGCAGCCTCGCCTTTCCGCTCGCACTTGGGAGCCGACTGGGAAGACGCCGCGCAGGAGACGCTCGTCGAGGTGATCGAGGGGCTGGCTGCGGGGAGGTTCCGGGGCGACGGAGCGCTGCGCGGATGGATCTGGCGCATTACCGCCCGCAACTGCCTCGACCGGTTGCGCCTTCGCCGGCGATGGGTGCAGGTCGAACTCTCCGAAGAGCTCGTCCCGGCGGCCGAGGCGGGTGTTCTCGGCGAACTGCTCGAGGCGGAGGGCCGGAGCCGCCTCCTGGCGCTGATTGCCCGCCTGCCCAGGGGTTGCCGCGACCTCTGGCGGGAGGTCCTGCGCGGGCGGAGCTACCGAGAGATGAGCCGGATCTTCGGCGTTTCGGAGGGGGCGCTACGCGTGCGCGCGCTGCGCTGCCGCCGCCGCGCGCTGGAACTGGCGGAAGACGAAGCCGGCGGTAACGCGAAGCGGGGGGCGACGCCGTGAAGACAGGAGGGACCGGGGGCCTGGAACATCGCGACTGCCTGGAACGCCTGGCCTGGTTCGTCTCGGGGGCACTCGACCGTGACGAGAGGGAGGCCGTCGAACGGCACCTCGGGGCTTGCGAAGCGTGTCGGACCGAACTGGCGCGCACGCGGGCCGTGGCGGCTCTCCATGCAGCGGCGCATCCGCTGACGGAGCGGTTGATTGCCGCCGCCTGGGCAGCGGACCACCCTCCCGACAGCGACGAGATCGAGCAGCACGTAGCCGAGTGCGCGGATTGCCGCGAGGAGCTCGCGCTGGCGCGCGCCAGTCGTGCGCTCGAGTTTTCCGGAACGGGCGGCGGCGAGGTCGTCGCCCTCGCTCCGGTCGGCTCGGCCGGCAGACCCGCCCGCTGGCCGCTCGCGCTCGCGGCGACCCTCGCTGTGGCGGCGCTCACCTGGGGTCTGCTCGAGGCGCGGCGGGGAGAGGCGGCGCGTCTCGACGCCGCGCGCCTTGCAGGGCGGCTGCGCGGAGCCGAGCAACAGGCCGAACTCGCAGCCGCGGCACGCGCAGCGGGGGAACGGGAGAGTCAGCGGGTCCGCGAACTCGAGCGGGAGGTCGCCCGCCGACGCGCGCCGCGGGCGGGACTCCTGCTGGTCGAACTCCTTCCGGAGCTCGCTCTGCGTGCAGCCAGCTCCGCGCCGTCGATCGAACTCGTGCGAACCGGCTCCGCGGACATCGCCCTGCTTCTCGGGCTCGAGCGGGCTGGCGCTTTCGCGAGCTACACCGTTCGCGCCCGGCGGCCCGAAGGCGGCGAACTCTGGAAGCTCGAAGGTGTGCGGCCCGACGAGCGCGGCACACTGAACCTCCTGGTGGCTGCCGAAGATCTTCCGGCCGGCTTGCTGCGTCTGGAGGTCGCGGGCGAGCGCGGCGCGCAGCGTTCGCCGGTTGCCGCCTATCGCCTGCTGGTTCGCGCGATGTAACGAACCCCGGCTTTCGGCGCCGTACTTGCTGAATCGGAAACCTGAGAGGCCGGCATGGCCTGATCGCACCCGGATGCGGCGTCCGGTGAGGGGAGCACAGATGAGAGTACGAGATGGCTTCGTCGGCCTGATCGCGACGGCGGTCGCAGCCACGGCAGCGCAGGGGGCCGTCATTCGGGTCGGATCCGGCGGCGACGTGGCGACGATCCAGGCAGGTATCGACGCTGCGCAGGCGACGCCGGAAAATGACCAGTTGCGCGTGCGGGCCGGGACCTGGAACGAGAACCTCCTCGTCTCCGGAGCCGATCTCGGTGGAACCCTCGAGATCACGGGCGGCTGGAACGCGTCCTGGACGGATCGCGATCCCGATCCCGCGTCGACGGTGATCGACGGCGGCGGAGCGGGCCGCGCCTTCGAGGCCGGGTTCGTCTCGGCCGGTGCCCTGGTCCTGCGTGGTCTCTCGTTCGAGGGCGGGCGCGCCCAGAGCGGCTCCTCCGGCGGGGCTCGCGGAGCCGGGCTGTTCGTCCTCGCATTCGACGTTCCCGTTGCTGTCGAAAACTGTCTATTCAGGCTCAACGAGGTGCAGGCGAGCAACGGCATCTCGGGAGCCGGAGCGGCCGGTGGGTACGTCATCGTGGGCGGCACCGCCAGCCTGAGCATCGACGGCCTGGTGGCGAGCAACAACTCGACGACGCTGAACGACACCATCGGTGCGGTCGTCGGGGCGGGATTCGGGATCGTCTCGCAGGGGTCCGCGACGGTGACCGTTGCGCACGCCCGCTTCGAGGCCAACACGATGGCCGGGCCCGGCCAGCAGCGAGGGGCCGGACTCGCGCTCGAAGCCTCTTCCTCGTCGACGATCTCCATGGCCGACAGTGTCTTCGTCGGCAACCACGGCTCGGGGATGACCAACGGAGCCGCGCTCGCGGCGTCGCTGTCCGATGACGGGTCGATCGACTTGCGACGCCTGGTCGCTTCGGAGAACCGGCGCGACGCCAGCGATCCGTCCGAGCAGATGTACGTGCGCTGCTTCGCACCGGGGGACTGCTCGGTGCGGATCTCCGATTCGCTGATCGCGGACGGCGGTACGGGTATCATGATCGATTCGCCCTCGGGGGTCATCGACCTCGTCAACGTCACCAGCACGGCGCACTCGCAGTTGGGAATCTCGGGTCAGGTCTTCCCGCCGGGCGTCGGATCGCTCGACAACTCGATCGCCTGGGCCAATGCCGGCGGCGACGTGCTGCTGTTCGGTAGCGGCATCACCCAGCAGGCCAATCTGATCGGCGTCGACCCGCGCTTCGTTTCGCCGGCGAGCGGCAACTACCGGCCGGGAGCGGATTCACCGGCTCGCGACGCGGGCACGGCCACGCCGAGCGGAGGGTTGTCGACGCTCGCTCTCGGCGGCGAGCCGAGGCTGGCGGGCTCCGCGCCCGATCAAGGGGCCTACGAACTCGGCGAGATCTTCGTCGACGGTTTCGAGTCCGGCGACACTCTGGCCTGGTCCCTGTCGGTGCCCTAGACACGGAGCGACCGGGGCGAGCCGAAACCCCGGGCCGCTCGCAGGGACGGGCGAGGACCGAGCGTCCTTCCGGTCCTCGCCGTTCCTCGCGGTTCGCGGACGTGCCGGTCCTGCTAGGCTCTTCGCTCCGTCCACTCACTCCCAGGAGGAAACGCATGCTCAGGACGAAGTGCTTCGCGGCTCTGGTTCTCGCGCTTCCGGTGGCCGTCGCCCCGGCCGCCGCCGACAAGGTGCTCACCATCGCCAACCACACCGACGCCTTCTCGATGATGGGCCAGTCCAAGCCCGCCGAGGACGATACCTACACCTACTGGTTCGGCAGCGACTCGATCCGCTACGACATGGACGAAACCTCGGTGATCCTGCGCCTCGACCAGAAGAAGTTCTACTTCGTCGATCACGACGAGAAGAGCTACTCGGCGATGACCCTGCCGATCGACTTCGAGCAGCTCGTCGGTCCGGAGATGGCTCCTGCGATGCAGCAGGTGGCGCAGATGATGGCGGCTACGACCTCGGTCACGCCGCTCGACCGTTCGGGCACCTATGCGGGACACGCCTGCAAGTTCTACCGCGTCGACATCTCGATGGCGATGATGCAGACCTCGATGGAGATGTGCACCACCGAGGAACTGCCGATCGACTATCCGAAGTACCGCGAGCTGGCGCTCGCCCAGGCCGAGCTCGCCGCCAACCAGGCCTGGATGCGCGATCTGGCCGAGAAGCTCCGGGGCTTCCCGCTGCGCACCGACACGACGGCGACGGTGATGGGCAAGCAGATGAAGAGCTGGCAGGAGCTCCGGTCGATCGACGAACGGGACGCCCCGGCGGGGCACTACGAGCCGCCGGCCGGCTATCGCGAGGTCAAGTTCGACCCGATGGCCCGGGCGCAGCAGAGGCGCTGAGGAACCCCGGCCGCGCCCGAGGCGCGGCGAAGGTCCCGCGGCCCGCTTCCCGGAAGTACCGGGGGGCGGGCCGCCGCCGTTTCCGGGCCCCTGCCGCGGCGGAAACTCCAACGGCTCCGCGCCGTAGAACTAGGGGTCGGGGCGCTCGCGCTCCGGCGCAGTCACTTTCCGAGGGGGCGGCGGGCGATGTCGAAGCGTACGAAGTGGATCGTGGGGGGTCTGGCGGCGGTGGTGCTGGCGGGCAGCGGCCTGGCGCTGACCGGTCGCGGCCGGGACGAGGGCCAGGTCGAGGTGCAGGTCGAGCCGGTAGCGACGCGGCAGATCGTGCAGACGGTCGAGGCCACCGGACGGGTGCAGCCGGTCACCCAGGTCAACATCAGCGCCGACGTGTCGGCCAAGATCACCCGCCTCGAGGTGCAGGAGGGGGAGTGGGTCGAGAAGGGGCAGCTGCTGCTCGAGCTCGACCGCGAGCGCTACCTCGCCGAAGTCGAGAGCGCGGAAGCCAACCTGCGCTCGAGCCAGGCGCAGGCACGGGTGGTCGAAGAGAACCTGTCGAAGGTGCGCAAGGACCTCGAACGGGTCCGCAGCCTGTTCGCCCAGCAACTCGAGTCGCAGGCGGCGCTCGATGCCGCCGAGGCGACCGCCGAGGTCGAGCTGGCACGGCACCGGTCGGCGCTCGACGGCGTCGAGCAGAGCCGCGCGGCGCTCAAGCAGGTGCGTGACGCGCTGTCGAAGACCACCATCTACGCCCCGATGTCCGGCACCGTCTCCAAGCTCAACAAGGAGATCGGCGAGATCGCCCTGGGCTCGCAGTTCCAGGAGGACGTCATTCTCGAGCTGTCCAACCTCGCCGGCATGGAGGCTCTGGTCGACGTCGACGAGAACGACATCGTGCGGGTCTCGGTCGGAGACCGGGCGACGATCGAGATCGACGCGCTGCCGGGAGTCACCTTCGAGGGCGAAGTCACCGAGATCGCCAACAGCGCCAAGGTCGGCGGCGCCGGTACCACCGAGCAGAAGACCGAGTTCGAGGTGAAGATCGCCATTCTCGATGCCGGCACGCAGCTGCGTCCGGGCATGACCGCCGCGGCGGAGATCACCACCGACGTGCGCGAGGAAGCGATCGGCGTGCCGATCCAGAGCGTCGCCGTGCGCGCCCCCGACCAGATCCTCGCCCCCGGGCCTCAGCCGGAAGGCGTGGCCGACGCCAAGGAGCGCTTCCCCGCCGACAAGGACGGCTTCGCGCAGATCGTCTTCGTCGTCGAGGATGGCGTGGCGCGGGCGCGCCCGGTGAAGACCGGCATCCAGAGCGACACCCACATCGAGCTGATCGAGGGTCTGGCCGCCGGCGAGCAGGTCGTCGTGGGCAGCTACCGCGCCATCAGCCGCGACCTCAAGGACGGCACGGCGGTGACCGTCGGCGACGGCAAGCCGGCCGGCGACCAGGGCTGAGGAGCCGGCCATGGGGCTGCGGATCGAAGACGTCGTCAAGACCTACGTCCTGGAGGCCATCGAGGTGCGCGCCCTGCGCGGCGTCTCGCTCGACGTCGACGACGGCGAGTACGTGGCGATCATGGGACCTTCGGGCTCCGGCAAGTCGACGCTGATGAACCTGATCGGCTGCCTCGACGTGCCGACCTCCGGCCGCTGCCTGCTCGACGGCGAGGACGTCTCGTCGCTGTCGGAGGACCAGCTGGCGGACGTGCGCAACCGCAAGATCGGCTTCGTCTTCCAGTTCCATCACCTCCTTCCCGAGTTCACGGCGCTCGAGAACGTCATGATGCCGGCCCTCATCCAGCGCATGCCCAAGCCGGAGGCGCGCACGCGCGCGAGCGACATCCTCGGCCGCGTCGGCCTGGCCAAGCGCCTCACCCACAAGCCATCCCAGCTGTCGGGTGGCGAGCAGCAGCGCGTCGCGCTCGCGCGCGCGATGGTGCTCGAGCCGGCGCTGCTCCTCGCCGACGAGCCGACCGGCAACCTCGATCGCCACACCGGCGAGGACATCCATGCCCTGTTCGTCGAGCTCAACCGCGAGCGCGGGTCGACGCTCCTCGTGATGACGCACAACCCGGAGCTGGCGCGCCTCATGCCGCGCCGGCTGCGCATGGTCGACGGCGGCCAGCTCGAGAGCGTGGAGGACGCCTGATGTTGCGAACGTCGTCGCGAACGCCGTCGCCGCGCCGCGCGCTCGTGCTCTTGCTCCTGCTCGCGCTCGTGCCCGCCGTCGCGCTGGCGCAGCCGCAGCCGCCGCCCCAGCCGCCGCCGGAGGAGGAAGAGGCGCCGCCGGACGAGGCCGATCCCGACGCGCCGATCCCCAAGCTCGTCGGCCGGCCGATCGATCGCATCCAGTTCCGCGGCAACCGCAAGGTCGAGGACGACGCGATCCGCGTCAACCTCCTCTCCAAGGTCGGCGCCACGATCGACGCCAACAAGATCCGCGACGACGTGCGCGCGATGTGGAAGATGGGCTTCTTCGCCGACGTGACCGTCGAGGCGGAGATCGGGCCCGGCGGCGGCGCGATCCTGACGTTCGCCGTGACCGAGCGCCCGAGCATCCGCAAGGTGCTCGTCGACGGCGCCAAAGAGCTCGGCCTCGACAAGATCAACGAGGTCATCGACCTCGAGCGCGACGCGATCCTCGACATCGCCAAGGTGAAGCGCAACCGCGAGAAGATCGCGGAGCTGTACGTCCAGAAGGGCTACTACCTCGCGTCGGTCGACTTCGAGGTGAAGCCGGTCAACGAGGCCGAGGTCGACGTGTGGTTCACCGTCGACGAGCGCTCGAAGGTCGAGATTCGCGACGTCCAGTTCATCGGCAACAAGGCGATCTCCGATGACGAGCTGCGCGAGGTCGTCCTGACCAAGAAGGGCGGGGCGCTCTCGTTCCTGTCCGACTCGGGCACGTTCAGCGAGGAGATGTTCGAGCGCGATCTGGTGATGATCAGCGCGTACTACTGGGATCGCGGCTACGCCGCCGTGAAGCTCGGGACGCCGCAGCTGCGGCTGTCGCGCGACAAGCGCTACATGTACCTCTCGATCCCGATCGACGAGGGGCCGGTCTTCTACATCGGCGACATCAAGTTCAAGGGCAAGCTCGTCGGCGACGAGGCCGCGCACCGCGCGAAGATCCGCGCCAAGCCGGGCGATCGCTTCAGCCGCTCCGTCATCGCCGCCGACCGCGATCGCGTGAGCGACTACTACATGGACCAGGGCTACGCGTACGCGAACGTCCTGCCCATGACCCAGCCCGACATGAAGAACAACCGGATCTCGCTCATCTACGAGATCGAGTCGGGCAAGAAGGCGTACTTCGAGCGCATCAACATCCGCGGCAACTCCAAGACCCGCGACAAGGTCATCCGCCGCGAGATGAAGATCAGCGAGGGCGAGCTGTTCTCCTCGACCAACCTCGAGGCGTCCAAGCGCCGCATCAACGCGCTCGGCTTCTTCGAGAAGGTCGACGTGTCGACCAGCCGCGGCAGCTCCGACGAGCTCGTCGAGGTGAACGTCGAGGTCAGCGAGCGGCCGACCGGCACGTTCCAGATCGGCGCCGGCTTCTCGTCGGTCGAGAACTTCATCGCGCAGGCCCAGATCTCGCAGAACAACCTGTTCGGCCGCGGCCAGACCCTCGCGCTGCAGGCCCAGCTGTCGAGCCTCCGCCAGCTCTTCCTCCTGCGCTTCGTCGAGCCCTGGTTCCTCGACACGAGCTGGACGTTCGCGTTCGACCTCTACAACCAGAGCCGCGTCTTCAACAACTTCCAGCGCAACGCCGCCGGCTTCAACCTGACGTGGGGCTACCCGCTCAGCTACGAGGCGCGCGCCTTCGTCACGTACAAGCTCGAGAACGTCGGCATCTCGCGCGGTGGCGGCTCGATCACGACGTTCGGCGCCGTCGCCGAGCAGGACGACTTCGAGGAGGTCGCCAACCTGTACCGCGGCGGCATCACGTCGTCGGTGCGCGGCTCGCTGCAGTGGGACAGCCGCAACAACCGCCTGTTCCCGACGGAAGGCTGGTACCACAACATCTTTGCCGAGTACGCGTCGAAGTACACCGGCTCGGAGAACATCTTCGTCCGCTGGGGCGGCTTCGCGCGCCACTACCGCGAGCTGTGGGGGCCCTTCGTCCTGCACCTGAACGCCGAGATCGGCATCACGACGTCGACCGATCCGCTGGGCGTGCCGATCAGCGAGCGCTACCTCATCGGCGGCATCTACGACGTCCGTGGCTTCCGCCCGCGCACGCTCGGGCCGCTCCTCGCGACGGCGAGGAACCCGGACCGCCCGATCCGCGAGATCCCGCTCGGCGGCAACATGCAGCTCATCTGGAACAGCGAGGTCGAGTTCCCGCTGATCAAGCGCCTGGCCATCTCCGGCGTCCTCTTCTACGACATGGGCAACGCCTACAACCTCGAGGCGCGCTACTGCAACGGCCGGTCGGCGGCGGTCTCGATCAAGTTCGACCCGTGCTTCCGCTTCCCCGAGTCCGTGGTGTACGGCATCCGCAAGTCGGCAGGCTTTGGTTTCCGCTGGTTCTCCCCGATCGGCCCCCTGCGGTTTGAATGGGGCATCCCCCTCGACCGTCAAGCCAACGAAGACGCCCTGGTCTTCGAGTTCACCATTGGCAACTTCTTCTAGGCCTTGGTAGTACGTCGGCGGAGGTCCTCTACATGTCTCGCTTTCAAACGGCTCTCTCGGTTCTCGGCGTGGCGATCGGGCTCGGCATGGTCACCGCGCCGGTGACCGGCCTGGTCGATGCGGTCCCGGCGAACATCAAGATCGCCACGATCAACCTCGAGAGCACGCTCTACGAGACCCCCGCCGGCAAGCGGGCGAGCGAGGCCTTCGACAAGACCCGCAAGGCCAAGCAGGCCGAGCTCGACAAGAAGCAGAAGGAGCTGCAGAAGGCGGCGGCCGAGCTCGACAAGCAGTCCGCGGTGCTCAAGCCCGACGTCCTCGCCGAGAAGAAGGGCAGGCTCGAGAAGCAGTTCGTCGAGCTGCAGCAGGTCTACGTGAAGCTGGAGCGCGACCTCGCCGGCGAGCGCACCAAGATCATCCAGGACCTGCTCAAGAAGGCGGGGCCGATCATCGAGGACATCGCCAAGAGCGAGGGCGTGCACATGATCGTCGACCAGAGCGCCGTGCTCTGGGCCCAGCCCGACCTCGACCTGACGGCGAAGCTGAACGCCAGGATGAAGTAGCGCCTACGCCGCCGGCGGTCCCGGCGGCGATTCGGCGTCGCGCTTCTTGTTGGCGACGATCGAGGCGACGACGCCGGCGCCGATGAGGCCGGCGATCACCGCCAGCGAGACCGCGTTCGGGATGTGGACGTGGCCGTGGCCGATCATCTTGGCGCCGATGAAGACGAGGAGCGCGGCGAGGGCGTACTTCAGGTAGTCGAACTGCGCCATCGCCCCGGCGAGCATGAAGTAGAGCGAGCGCAGGCCGAGGATGGCCATGATGTTCGACGTGATGATGACGAACGACTCCTGGCTGACGGCGAGCACGGCCGGGATCGAGTCCATCGCGAAGACGACGTCGGTGAGCTCGACGACGACCAGGGCGACGGCGAGGACGGTGAGCGCGCGGTGGCCGTGGCTGTCGCGCACCGTGAAGCGCCCGCCGTGGTCGCCGTCGACGACGCGCACGAAGCGGCGGAGGAGGCGAACGACCGTCGACTTCTCCATGTGGTCCTCGTCCTCGTCCTCCTTGCGGAGCAGCCCGAGGCCCGAGTAGATGAGGTAGGCGCCGAAGAAGTAGAAGATGAAGTCGAACTTCTTCGTCAGCCAGACGCCGCCGCCGAGCATGGCGCAGCGCATGACCACGGCGCCGAGGATGCCCCAGAAGAGCACGCGGTGCTGGTACTTCCCGGGGATGCGGAACGACCGGAAGATGAGGGCGATGACGAAGATGTTGTCGACCGAGAGCGCCTCCTCGAGGAGGTAAGCCGACAGGTACGTGATCGCGGCGTCGTGGCCGGTGAGCCCGGCGGAGTTCGCGCCGAGCCAGTTGTTCTCGTAGATGAAGTAGACCGGCGCCGCGAAGCCGAGGCCGAGCGAGATCCACACCATGCTCTTGCGGAACGCCGACTTGAACGTCGGCTCCTGCGGCGTGCGGTGGAAGACCCCGAGGTCGAGGGCGAGCGCGATGGCGACGAAGGTGAAGAAGCCGACCCAGAACCAGATCATGAAACCCAGCTCACTTCGTTGGCTTCCAGGTGGTTCGCGTACCTCAAGGCTCTGGAGGATGCCGCCAGGCGCCGGATCTGGCAAGCATCCTGAGGGATGTTCGACCCCGGTTCGCGACGTTGTCCGTTTACCGACGGAAGCGCCGTCGCTATCCTCCGCGCCGCATGCTGATCGTCCAGAAGTACGGCGGGACCTCGGTCGGTTCGATCGAGCGCATGATGAACGTCGCGCGCCGCTGCCTGGCGACGCAGCGCGAGGGTCACGACGTCGCCGTCGTGGTCTCCGCGATGTCGGGCGAGACCAACCGCCTGCTCAAGCTGGTCAACGAGATCCAGGACGACCACAACGACCGCGAGGTCGACGTCGTCGTGTCGACCGGCGAGCAGGTGTCGGTCGGGCTCGTCGCGCTCGCCATCCGCAAGCTCGGCGGCAAGGCGCGCTCGTTCCTCGGCCACCAGGTCAAGATCCAGACCGACAGCTCGTTCGCGAGGGCGCGCATCCTGTCGATCGACGCGGAGCCGCTGAGGGAGGCGTTCCGGAACGGCGAGATCGCCGTCATCGCCGGGTTCCAGGGGGTCGACGAGCGCGGCAACATCACGACGCTCGGGCGCGGCGGCAGCGACACGACCGGCGTCGCGATCGCGGCGGCGCTCGAGGCCGACGCGTGCGAGATCTACACCGACGTCGACGGCGTCTACACGACCGATCCCAACATCGTCCCGTCGGCGCGCAAGATCGAGCGCATCTCGTACGAGGAGATGCTCGAGCTCGCGTCGCTCGGGGCCAAGGTCCTGCAGATCCGCTCGGTCGAGCTGGGCATGAAGTACGGCGTGCGCATCCACGTGCGCTCGAGCTTTTCCGATGTGACCGGGACCTGGGTGGTCCCGGAGGAGCGAGAGATGGAGAAAGTCGTCGTCTCCGGTGTCACGGTCGCCCGTGACGAGGCCAAGATCACCGTCGAGAAGGTGCCCGACTCGCCGGGGATCGCAGCGCGGCTGTTCACGCCGCTCTCCGACGCCGGCGTGGTGGTCGACATGATCATCCAGAACGCGTCGTCCGACGGCACCACGGACATGACCTTCACGTGCCCGGCGCTCGACCGGAAGCGCGCCTTCGAGATCCTGAAGCGCGAGGTCCCCGACCTCGTCGGCAAGGACGGCGAGCGCGTGAAGTACGACGACGAGATCTGCAAGGTCTCGGTCGTCGGCGTCGGCATGCGCTCGCACGCCGGCGTCGCCAAGAAGATGTTCCAGCTGCTCGCCGCCGACGGCATCAACATCCAGCTCATCTCGACGAGCGAGATCAAGATCTCGTGCGTCGTCGCCAAGAAGTACGCCGAGCTCGCGCTGCGCGCGCTCCACGACGGCTTCGCGCTCGACCGCCCGCCGAGCGAGCGGGCGTCTCTGTAGTCGTCCGTTCATCCTGAGCGAGCCCGAGCGTCAGCGAGGGCGAGTCGAAGGACGGGCTTCGGGGCTCGGGGCTCGGGGCTCGCGCCGCAGGCGTCGGGCGCGTCGGGCCTCATGATTCGACATATCAGTCGCCGCCACGAGCGCGACCCGCGCCGACCCGCGCCGACCCCCGCCGACCCGCGCCAAACCCGCGCCAAACCCGCGCCAACCCGCGCCGACC
>JAIOJQ010000039.1 GCA_019911865.1 Thermoanaerobaculia bacterium | reverse complement strand
CAGGTCGGGTGCCGGCGGTCTTCGCGGCGGTGCTCGACCGGGCGAGCACCGCCGCGCCAAGAACCTCCCGTTCGGTCGTCTCGAGCGGCATCGTGGTGCGCGGCTTCCCGCCGGCGGTCTTCGCGGCGGCCGACGGCACCCTGCGGATCACCGCGCCGAACGCACCGCTGCTGCTCGAAAGCGGCGCCGAGCTGGCGTCGGTGCGCTTCGAGTTCGGCGCTTCGGCGCCCGCCTCGATCGGCGTCACCGGGGGCCGCTCGGGGGACCTGCTGGCGCGGCCGAGCGGCGAGCTGGCGCTCGACGTCGACTTGGGCGAGCCGGACCGCCGGCACCCGACCTGGCGCAGCCCGCGCGGTGCGGCGATCTACTTCGTGACCGTGACCATGGACAAGGCGCCGCCGGCGCCGGTGGCGCTCGACCTGTCGCTTGCCCGGCCGCGCGGTGGCGCGGGTGAAGTGCGGTGAGCGAGTCCTGGCAGAGCTGGATCCACGAGGTGCGGGCGCGACTCGGCTCGCCGCCGCCGACCCGCCTGCCGGTCTCCGACTCCCGGCAGGCCGCGGTGCTGGTCCCCCTGTGGGTCGACGCCGGCGAGCTCTGGACGCTGCTGACCAAGCGCTCGGAGGCCCTGCCGCACCATCGCGGACAGATCGCCTTCCCGGGCGGCGGGCGGGAGACCGGCGAGGACCTCTGGGGCGCGGCGCTGCGCGAGAGCGAAGAGGAGATCGGTCTGCCGGCCAAAGTGGTGCTGCGCCTCGGCCAGCTCGACGAGGTCGGCTCGCCGGCCGGCTTTCGCATCGTCCCCTGTGTCGGCGCGATTCCCAAGCAGTTCGAGGCGAGCCCCAGTCCGGACGAGATCGAGGAGACTTTCCCCATCCCGATCTCGGCGCTCGCCAACCCGCGCCTGGTCGAAGACCGCGAGGTCCTGCTCAACGGCCGGCGGCGGACGATCCGCATCTACCATGTCGGCCGCCACCTGATCTGGGGGCTGACCGCCCGCATCGTGCAGAACCTCCTCCTGCGCCTCGGCATCCCGAGCGAGATGGGGGAGTGAGGCGGCGCCGCCGCGCATGACCCCCGGGGCGCGGCATCGCCGGCTCGCCGGCCTGGCGGCGATCGCCGCCGGCACGCCGCTGCTGGCACTCTTCTTTCCTCCGCTCGAGGCGCTCGGAGCGACGACCGGCGCGGTCTGTGTCTGGCTGGCCGCGCTGTCGGACCCCTGGACCTGGCCGATCGGCATCGCCAACAACCTGCTCTACCTGTGGATCTTCTGGGGCGCCGGGCTCTACGCCGACGCGCTGCTGCAGGTCGTCTTCGCGCTCATTTCGGCTTACGGCATCTGGCGCTGGCGCGGCGGGCGCGGCGGCGCGGTGCGCCCGGTGCGCCGTGGAGGAACCGGCGAGCTGGCGCTGACGGCGCTTCTCGCCGCCGGCGCGGCGGTGCTGCTCTGGCGCCTGCTCGATCTGCACACCGACAGCACCGTGCCGGGGTGGGACGGCGCGACGACCGCGGCCAGCCTCGCCGCCCAGTGGCTGATGTCGCGCCGGGTGCTCGCCAACTGGTCGCTCTGGATCGCCGTCGACCTCGTCTACGTGCCGCTCTACGTCTACAAGGAGCTGCACGCTACCGCCGGCCTCTACGCTCTCTACCTGGTCCTCTGCCTGCTCGGATGGCGCGACTGGCGGCGGGAGTTGCGCGCCGCGACGCCGCTGGGCGGCACCACCGGCTGACGGCGAGGCGGCGACCGGCGGGCCGGTGACGGTGCTAGTGTCCCCTCCCGGTCATGGCGGCACCGGACGGAAGTTCCGACTCGCAAGTCACCCAGGTCGACAGCCACGCGCCGGTGGTGCGCGACTGGCGGGACCTGGCGAAACTCTCGCTCGGCGCCCTCGGCGTCGTCTACGGGGACATCGGCACCTCGCCGCTCTACGCCATCAAGGAGTGCTTCGCGACCGAACACGGCGTGGCGGCGACGCTCGGCAACGTCCTCGGCGTGCTGTCGCTCGTCTTCTGGGCGCTGGTGCTGGTGGTGACGATCAAGTACATCGGTTTCGTGCTGCGCGCCGACCACAACGGCGAGGGAGGGATCCTCGCCCTGCTGGCGCTGGTCTCCGAGCACCGCAGTCATCCGAAGCCGGGGGAGAAGGGGCGCCGGCGCCACGTCTCGGTCATCCTGCTCGGCCTGGTCGGCGCGGCGCTGCTGCTCGCTGACGGCACGATCACGCCGGCCATCTCGGTGCTCGGCGCCCTCGAGGGGCTGGCGGTGGCGACCCCGGTCTTCACGCCGGTCGTGGTGCCGCTGGCGGTCGTCATCCTGATCGCACTGTTCGCCTTCCAGCGCCACGGTACCGGCAGAGTGGCGATGATCTTCGGCCCGGTGACGCTGATCTGGTTCGTCACCATCGCGATTCTCGGTCTGCGCTCGATCGTCGCCGAGCCGCGCGTCCTGGCGGCGGTCAATCCGCTCCATGCGGTGCGCTTCTTCCTCGCCAACGGGACGCACGGTTTCCTCATCCTGGGCGCGGTAGTGCTCTGCATTACCGGCGGCGAGGCGCTCTACTCCGACCTCGGCCACTTCGGCCGGCGGCCGATCCGCCTCGCCTGGTTCACCATCGCCTTCCCGGCGCTGCTGCTCTCCTACTTCGGCCAGGGAGCCCTGCTGCTGCGCAAGGGAGAGGTGGTCAACCCGTTTTTCGAGACGGCGCCGGCGGTGCTGCTCGTGCCGCTGATCGTCATCGCCACGGCGGCGGCGATCATCGCCTCGCAGGCGATGATCTCGGGGGCGTTTTCGCTCGCCCAGCAGGCGGTGCAGCTCGGCTACCTGCCGCGCCTGACGATCATCCACACCTCGGGCGAGGCGCGCGGCCAGATCTACGTGCCCGAGGTCAACCGCTTCCTGCTCGTCGCCTGCCTGACGCTGGTGCTCGCCTTCCGCAGCTCCGGTTCTCTCGCCGCCGCCTACGGCATCGCGGTGATCGGCACGATGGTCTGCACCTCGCTGCTGATGTTCCAGGTGGCGCGCCGGCGCTGGAACTGGCCGCTCGCCGGGGCCGCGGCGCTGGTCGCCGGCTTCCTCGCCGTCGAGCTCCCGTTCCTCGGCGCCAACCTCGCCAAGTTCACCCACGGCGGCTGGATTCCGGCAGTGATCGGCGGCTTCCTGCTCATCGTCATGACGACCTGGCGGCAGGGGCGCAACGCGCTGCGCCAGCAGCTGCGCACCGCGTCGCTGCCGATCGAGCAGTTCATCGACGACCTCGAGCGCCGGCAGCCGCACCGCGTTCCCGGCACGGCGGTCTTCCTGACTTCCACCCTCGACGCGGTCCCCGGCGTCCTCATGCACCACTTCAAGCACAACAAGGTGCTGCACGAGAAGGTGGTGCTGATGACCGTCGTCAACGAGGGGGTGCCGGAGGTGTCGCGCAAGAACCGGCTCTCGGTGCGCGAGCTGGGGCAGGGCTTCTGGGAGGTGATCGGGCACGTCGGCTTCATGGAGACGGCCAACGTCCCCGACCTGCTCGGCCGCTGCGGCAAGTTCGGCCTGCGGGTGGATCCCCCGTCGACCAGCTACTTCCTCGGCCGTGACACCCTGCTGCCGAGCGGCCGCTCGCCGCTCGCCCGCTGGCGAAAGGCGCTCTTCGTCTTCCTGCAGCGCAACGCCCGCTCGGCCAGCGACTTCTTCAACATCCCGGCCAACCGGGTGGTCGAGCTCGGCGCCCAGGTCGAGTTCTAGTCGGCGCGCTGTTCCGGCGCCCGCCGGCGTCTGTCTCATCCTGTGAACGGGCCCGAGGGGCCCCCGGCTCGACAGGAGAGACCATGAAGCCGCAGCGCCGCCCGACCCCGTTTTCCGCCTTCGCCCTGCTGCTCGCCGCCGCCGCGTCGGTGGCTTCCGCCCAGACCGGCGTGCTCGGCCTGGTGATCGACGAGACCCGGGTGCGCGAAGGCGCCGCCGAGGCCGCCGTCGTCGTCCGCTCGACTTCGGCTCGCACGCTGTCGGCCGGCACGCTCGCCATCGACATGCGCGACAAGGACGGCCTGCCGGGGAGCCCCTACACCTCGCTGCTCGGGGTCGAGGTCCTGTCGGGGGCGGGCGACGCGGTCGCCAACGCCACGTTCGACCCGGTCACCCTGCGCACCGAGGTCACCTTTTCGTCGGCGAGCGGCACGGTCAACTCGACCTTCGGCCCGCTGGTGATCCTGCGCTACGCCCTCGACCCGGCGCTCGAGCTCGACCGCCGCTTCATCCTCCGCCTCGATCCCGACGCGCTCGATCTCGACGCCGCCAACGGACAGCCGGTCCACTACTTCACCGAAAAGGGGCGGCTGCGGGTCGACGATTTCGACGCCGATGTCGACATCGAGGCCGAGGCGGATCACGCGGTGCCCGGCTTCACGGCGGTGATCGGCGCCGGCACGGAGATCCTCGGCGAAATCGCCTCGGGGACGGTCGAGATCCTCTACGACCCCGGCTTTGCCGATGGCCCGGCGACCGCCTCGATCCACCCGGCTTACGGTGCGGCGGTGATCGACTCGGTCGTCGAGCCCGCTCCCGGAGTGGTGCGCGTCACCTTCCACGCCACCGGCGACGACCTCAACACGCTGCTGCCGGGGCCGTTCCTGGCGGTGTCGATCCCGACCCGCGCCGACGTGCCGGTGGGGAGCCGCTACAACGTGATCCTCGGCCCGGCGACGGCGGTGCTCGACGGCAACGGCCAGCTGATCGGCGTCGAGATGGAGGAGCCCGAGATCCTGCGCTTCGTGCGCGCCCGGCTGCAATTCCTCTCCGGTTTCGACGACGGCACCACCGACGACTTCTGGCCGGCCAACTGAACCGACCCCCCTCCTCCTTCATCGGGTTGCAGCCCCGGGGACTCCTTCCCGGGGCTCTTTTTCGTTCTGACGGCATCCGTGGTGCGGAGGCGACCGGGAATCTCCGGGGCCGGGAACCGGCGCGCACGACGGGGAGAACGAAACGGCAGGTGCGCGCCTGCGCTCAGGCCCTGATCTGGAGCGGGGGTGCCGGCCGAGTGTTTCGGTGATGGGGCCTTCGAGCTTCCCGGCCCCGGACCTTCCCGGCCGCCTCCTGATGCGGCTTCCGTGGTGCGGAGGCAGCCGGGAATCTCCGGGGCCACCACCGGCAAGCCGCTCCGCGTAAAAGCTCCAGCCCCCACCCCTTCAATGGAAGTCTTTCGTCTTTCGTCTTTCGTCTTTCGTTTTTCGTATTCAGCTTTTGTCTTGAACAAAAGCCTTTCGTCTTCGCAGTTTCCCGTTGTTGAGAATCAGCTATCATCTGCCGCATGGCGTCGCCGGTGCCGCTGGTCGCCCTGGAGGGGGTGGAGTACCGCTACGAGGGGGACATTGCGCTCTCGGGGGTGGATCTCGCGGTGGCGGCGGGGGAGCGCCTGGCGGTGCTGGGGCCGAACGGCGGCGGCAAGTCGACGCTGCTGGCGCTGCTGCTCGGGCTGCGCGCGCCGTCGCGCGGGCGGGTGCGCTGGAGCCGGCCGCCGCGGCGGGTACGGCGCTCGTTCGTGCCGCAGTTTCCGGCCTTCGACCGTCAGTTTCCGATCCGGGTGGAGGAGATGGTCGCCGGCGCGCGGTTGCGCGACCGGCCGCGCTTCGGCCCCCTGCCGGCCGCCGACCGGGCGCGCGTCGACGCGTTGCTCGCGCGGCTCGATCTCGATGCCGTTCGCCGGGCCTACCTCACCGAGCTGTCGGGCGGCGAGCTGAAGCGGGCGCTGATCGCCCGCGCGCTCGCCGCCGATCCGGATCTGCTGGTGCTCGACGAGCCGAGCGCCTCACTCGACGAGCCGTCGCGCCGCAGGCTCTGGGAGCTGCTGGCCGCGCTGCCGCCGGCCACCACGGTGGTGCTCGCCACGCACGACCTGGCGCCGGAGACGTTCGCCGCGACGCGCGCGCTGCTGGTCGACGGGCGGGTCGAGGCGCTGCCGGTGACGGCGCTGGCCGGCCACGAGCTGCTCTGCGGACATCGTCATGGGTGAGCTGGCGCTCTGGCTCGGCATCGACCCGGCGGCGCTCGGCGCGGCGCTCGGCGCCAGCGTGCTGTGCGGCCTGGTCGGCACGCTGGTGGTG
>JAIOJQ010000391.1 GCA_019911865.1 Thermoanaerobaculia bacterium | reverse complement strand
CGAGTCGTTCGTGGCGTGGCTGTCGACCGCCCAGGTGGACGCCATCTCCCGGCTGACGACCGACGGACCCTTCCGGCGGGTGGACGGTATGGTCGTCGCCAACGGAGTCAACGACCTCGTCGACGGGCAGATCCAGGTCAGTATTCACGTGCGCGCGGACGGCGGGTACCTCTTGTCCCCGGGAACTGCCTGGACGGGCAGCGACGCGGACGGCACCTGGGGCGGCACCGACTGCGGCGGCTGGACCACCGCGGCGAGCGGGAACGACGGCCACGCGGGCGGTCCCTCGAGGAGTCGAGAGCCCGGGTGGACGGCGAACGGCCCCTACCCCTGCACGGTCTTTTCCGGACGGCTCTACTGCTTCTCCAACGTGATCACGATCTTCTGGGACGGTTTCGACGCGACCGGCGACACCGGCCGGTGGTCGTCGACGACGTTCTGAGCCGGCAGCTCGCAGCGCGAGCCTGCCGAAGAGGATCCGCCCTTCGTCGCACCGACAGGAGATCGAGATGTCCGTCCGCCTGCAGTCGCTATCCGTCACCCTGCTCGCCCTCGTCGTGGCTGCGTCGCCGGCGGCCGCCGTCAAGCGGCGGGCTTTCGTCACCTCGGTCACCGGTACCGGCAACATCCCTTCCTGGCCGGGCTCGTCGGGGGCGACCGTCCTCGAACGCGCGGACTCCATCTGTCGCGCCCGGGCTGCCGCGGCCTCGCTGCCCAACGCCAGCCTGTATCGAGCCTGGCTCTCGACCTCGACGGTCGACGCCTACTGTCACGTCCAGGGGTTGAGTGGCACCCGGGCCAACGCCTGCGGCGGCGCCAGTCAGCCGGGCGGGGGTCCGTGGTACCTGGTCAACGGCGTCTCGACGTTCACGCCCGACCTCGCCACGCTCACCGGCCCGGGCCGCGTCGTCTACCGGGGCGTCTACTTCGACGAATTCGGCGCCGGCGTGCCGAACTCTTACGACGGTGCGTACTGGACCGGCACGGCCGCGGACGGAACCGCGACCCAGCAGAACTGCTCGAACTGGACCACGGGGGACGGCAGCACCTCCGGCTACTACGGAACGGCACGCGGCGGCTCCTATGTGTGGACGACCTGGGGCCACCAATCGTGCAGCGTGACCAAGCGCCTGCTCTGCCTCGAGTGGGGAGCGAGCGAGACCACGTCGCAGCCCTGGGCGCCGGGCGCTCTGGTCTTCGTGTCCACGGCGCAAGGTCTGGGCAATCTGGCGGCCTGGCCGCAGGCCGGCGCCACGGTCGGCATCGACGCAGGCGACGCGATCTGCCGCAACCTCGCGTCGGCCGCCCACTTGCCGTCACCGGCTTCGTTCGTCGCTTGGCTCTCCGACGACGCCCACGACGCCATCGATCGCCTGACCACCGGCGGCCCCTTCCGGCGTCTCGACGGCTATCCGGTCGCGTCCTCCAAGGCCGACCTCGTGGACGGCATCATCGGCAACAGCCCGCACCAGGACGAGAACGGCGCCTACATCCAGAACCACGGCTCCATCTTCACCGGCACCGCGGGCGACGGCCTGGCGACGGCGTTCAACTGCACCAACTGGACGAACAGCCAGTCGGGCAGCGGAACGTACGGCTACGCCACGCTCGCCCGCGATGATGCCTGGACCGCCTGGGGAGACAACGGAGGCTGTTTCGGCGATCACCGCTTGCTCTGCTTCTCCAACGTGATCACGATCTTCTGGGACGGCTTCGACGCGACCGGCGACACCGGCCGGTGGTCGTCGACGACGTTCTGAGCCGGCCCGCTCCGCGCCCGGCGCGATAGGCTCGCGCGCGGGCGTGACGAGCGCGA
>JAIOJQ010000038.1 GCA_019911865.1 Thermoanaerobaculia bacterium | reverse complement strand
CGAGGACGGCGAGCGCGAGCAGGGTCGACGCCGCGCCGAGCCGCAGGAAGCCGCGCTGCGCGCGCAGCGTCGCCGCGACCGGGCCGGCGTCGTCGCCGCCGGGTGCTCGCGAGCTGTCGCCGAACGGCAGCAGTGCCCGGTCGAGGTAGCTCGCGACGACGCCGGCGGCGAACAGCAGAAGCCCGGCGACGAAGAGTGGCTGGTCAACGAGCGGGACGTAGTTGACGGTGTGCGGCCGCCCCCACCCCGGGATCAGCCCGCTGCCGAGCGCGACGGCTCCGGCGGCGGCGAGCCAGGGCGCGACCGCAGCGTGCCTGCCGGCGCGCCGACCGCCGGACGCGGCGAGATGGAACAGCGCCACCGGCAGCGCCGCGAACCAGACCACGACGCCGAGGTCGACGTGGACGACGAGCACGCGCCGGGCGAGCTCGGTGTCGGTCAGGTGCCGGGCGAGCGCGGGCACGCGCGCGGCGACCACGCCGAACGCGAGCAGCCCGCTCACCGCGAGCGCCGACGCCGCTAGCAGCATCCAGCGGCGGGCGAGCGCCGGCCGTTCTCGAGGCAGGAATTCCATGGCGGCAAGGGCCGGCGGGCAGCCGGTCTACGCTCCGGCCGCCCGCAGCTGCCCGGGACCCGACGGTCAGGCCGCCGCGGCGCGGGGGAATAGGACGTTGTTCTCGAGGTGAATGTGCTCGTGCAGATCGGTCTCGAGCGCCGCCAGGCCGTGCCAGAGGGCGTTCCAGGTGTTGCACGCCTCCGCGGGGACGCGGAAGTCGTCCGTCAGCTCCCGAATCCGGTGGAGCTCCTGACCGACACGGGTGTGGTCGTCGACGAACGACGCGACCTGCGAAGGCTGGCCCGCGGCGGCGAGGAGGAGGGAGGGGAAGAGGGATTCCTCCTCCTCGTGCAGATGCTCGTCGAGCTCGCTCTTGAGCCGGAGGAAACTCTCGAGCAGGGCGCCGAGGCGCTCCGGGTCCTTGTCGCCGTGGACGCGGAAGACTCTACGCGCCATCGCCTCGAGCCGCGGCAGCTCCTCTCGCAACGGGTCGTGGTAGCGCTCGACGATGTGGACCACCAGGTCGCCGAGCGGCGCTTCCTGCCAATTCCGGGTGGCGAGGTCGGCGCCGGGCGAGGTGATCTCGCGCTCGATTTCCTGGAGGACGCCCGCAGGATCGATCTCTCGCTTCGCGCAGGCATCGGCGAGCGCCACGCCACCGCCGCAACAGAAGTCGATGCCGTGGCGGGCGAAAACGCGGGTGGCGAGCGGGTGGCGGGCGGCGATCTCGCCGACGCGGGATTCGGGGCTCAGGCTCATGACGCGGCTCTCCTCGGGTGGGGGATGGATTCGGGAAGGCGGTTGCTCACGTCGCCATTCTCGGATTGACGCGAGTCATTGTCAAGTATAAAGTCACAACAATCATGATAAAGGCGCCGGCCCTCGCGAGCGCGTTCGGAACCGCCGGTCCTGGACCGCTCTATCCACGCTTCTTCCTCGCCGGCATCGCCGTCACGCTGACCGCGGGGGCGACCTGGGGGGCGTGGCTGCTCCTGCGCATCGCCCGCGCGCGCGACTTCGCCGCGCCGTCGATCTTCGAAGTCAACGCGCACGGGCAGGCGCAGATCTACGGCTGGATGGGGCTCTTCATCCTGGGCTTCGCGCTCCAGATGTTCCCGGCCTTCTGGGGAGCGCGGCTCGTCGCGCCGCGACTGGCGCGCGCGCTGCTGCCGCTGATGGCGGCGGCGATCGCCGTGCGCCCCGCCGGGCGGGCCTCGGCGACGGCCTCGTCTGGTTCCTGC
>JAIOJQ010000390.1 GCA_019911865.1 Thermoanaerobaculia bacterium | reverse complement strand
GCAGCGAGCGCCGCGTCATCGGCGCCGGCCGACCGCGAGGGAGTCCCCCTCGGCCGGCAGCAGCACGTCGCGGCCGGCGCGCGCGGCCAGATCGAGCGCCAGCGCCTCGAGATCGGCGGTGGTGCGCCGGGGATGGTGGTGCACCGGCATCAGCCGGCCGACCTCCGCCCGCCGCGCCAGATCCGCGACGCCGGGCGCCGCCGAATGCCCGGTCCGCCCCGCGTCTTCCGTCCCGGCCTCCTCCGCCGTCAGCCAGACCTCGTGCAGCAGCGTGTCGACCCCGGCGACGAACTCCGCGCTGGCGGGATCGACGACGGTGTCGGTGAGGTAGGCCAGCCGATCGTCGAGGCGCAGGCCGGCCGAACCGCCGGGATGCCGCTGCGCGCGCACGCGCAGCTCGAAGCGGCCGACGACGAGCTCGGGCCCGGCGTACGGGACGATCTCGACCGGCATCGGCCAGGCCTCGAAGCGGACCGGAAAGAGCGGCGGCGCGATGAGTCGCTCCAGCGCCTCGGGCCCCGACTCGGTGAGTGGTGCCGCGGGCGCGAAGATCCGCACCCGCCGGTCACGCGCCAGGCCGGGAAGGTACGAAAGACCGACCACGTGGTCGAGGTGGTAGTGGGTCAGCACGATGTCGAGGCGGTCCCCGGGCGGCAGGGCGGCGGCGACGCGCGGTTCGAGCAGCCGCGCCAAGCCGCTGCCCGCGTCGAGCAGCAGCGCTTCGCCACCGTCGACGACCAGGAAGCACATCGTCTGACGCCCGTGGGCGGGGATGAAGCCGCCGCAGCCGAGCGGCAGGAGGCGCATGGCGGAGCGGCCGTTCAGGCGCCGGCTCCGGCGTCGGTGGCGCGCCGGCGCAGGTCGGGCCCGACGGCTCCCGAGTCGATCAGGCGCTGGAGCCACGGCAGCCGCTTGAAGCGCGGCCCGGCGAACATCGCCTCGTCCATGCCCGCGGCACGATAGGCGGCGACCAGCTCGCGCGCGCCGGCGGCGGCGGTCCACTTGTAAGCGAAATCGGGGAAGCGGGCGAGGAACTTCGCCCCCGAAACCCGGTAGTTGCGCGGATCCGGCCCGGCACCTTCGGCGAGAACCACCTCGCAACCGGGAGCCGCCTCGCTGACCAGGCGGGCGAGATCGCGCACGCGGTAGTTCTCTTCCGGCGGCACGATGTTGAACGCTTCGCCGTGGAACTGCTCGCACGGCGCCGCCAGCAGGCGGACGAAGGCGCGCGCGATGTCCTCGGCGTGGACGATCGGGCGCCACGGCGAGCCGTCGCTCTGCAGCACGATGCGACCGGTGGTGACCGCCCAGGCGACCAGATTGTTGAGCACGATGTCGACCCGCAGGCGCGACGAGACGCCGTAAGCCGTGGCGTTGCGCAACGCCACCGGGGAGAAGCGGTCGTCCGCCAGACGGGCGAGCTCGGCCTCGAACTTCACCTTCGAGATGGCGTACGGCGTGAGCGGCCGCAGCTCCGCCTGCTCGTCGAGCAGGTTCTCGCCCGAGGCGCCGTAGTTGGAGCACGACGAGGAGAAGAGAAAGCGCTCCACCCCCTGATCGCGCGCCAGCTCCGCCAGCCGGATCGAGCCGGCGAGATTGATGTCGTAGGTCAGCTCCGGGTCGAGGTCGCCCAGCGGGTCGTTCGACAGCGCGCCCAGATGGCAGACGGCGTCGACACCGGCGAGATCCTCGCGCTCGAGGTCGCGCAGGTCGCGGCGCAGCGAGCGCCAGCCGCCCGCCGCGGGAGGCGTGCCGAGGGTGCAGTCGACGAAGAGGTCGGCATCGACGCCGATCGGCTCGTGCCCGGCCGCCACCAGCAGCGGCATGAGCACCGAGCCGAGATAGCCGTGATGTCCGGTGACCAGAACTCTCATCCGTTTCCGTCCTCTCGTCGCCCCGCGACCGCCACTCCGGCCGCAAGGCCGAATCCTACTCTCCGGCCGCCGCTGCCACGTTTTCGTCCGCCGGCAGCATGCCGAGTCGCCACATCAGGAAGATTCGCTCGTCGGCCAGCTCGCGCAGCTTGAGGTTGAGCGGCTTGCCCTGGCCGTGCCCGGCCTCGCGGTCGACCTGCAGCAGCACCGGGTTGGCCCCTTCGACCGCGGCGGCGACGGCCTGCAGGCGGGCCGCCATCTTGCGGGCGTGCAGCGGGTGGACACGGGAGTCGTTCTCGCCGGCGGTCAGGAAGGTCGCCGGGTAGCGCACGCCCTCGCGCACCCGCTGGTAGGGGGAGTAGGCGGAGAGCCAGGCGAACTGCGCCGGGTCGGTCGCCGCGCCGTACTCGGGAACCCAGTAGCGCGCCATCAGGAACTGCTCGTAACGCAGCATGTCGAGCAGCGGTACCGCCACGATCGCCGCCGCGAACAGCTCCGGCCGCTGGGTCAGCGCGGCGCCGGTGAGCAGGCCGCCGTTCGATCCCCCCTCGATCGCCAGCCGCTCCGGCCGCGTCCAGCCGCGGGCGATCAGGTGTTCGGCCGCGGCGAGGAAATCGTCGAAGGTGTTCTGCTTGCTCTCCAGCATGCCGCTGCGGTGCCAGGCCTCGCCGTACTCGCCGCCGCCTCGCAGGTTGGGGACGGCGTAGACGCCGCCGGCTTCGAGCCACTGGAAGAGCGTCGCCGAGAACCAGGGGGTCAGCGAGACGGTGAAGCCGCCGTAGCCGTAGAGCAGGGTCGGATTGTCGCCGTTGCGCTCGAGACCCTTGCGATGGACGACGAACATCGAGACGCGGGTGCCGTCCTTCGACGCGAACCACTCCTGGCTCACCTCCACCGCCTGCGGATCGACCGGCACCTGCGGCCGCTCCCAGAGCTTCGGCTCGGCGCCCGGCCGCGCCAGGTCGACCGCGAAGACGGTGTTCGGGTAGTTGAAGCTGGCGAATCCGAGGAAGGCCTCGGCGCGGCCGGCACGCGACGAGATCGACGCCGACCCGATGCCTGGCAGCTGCAGCTCGCCGCGCAGCTGGCCGTCGAGCGACCAGACCTCGATGGCGCTGGAAGCGTTGCGCAGCACCTGAACGACCAGCACCCCGTCGCCCAGCGAGGTCGCCTCGATCACCGCGTCGGGGCGCTCGGGGACGACGACCTTCCAGTTGTCGCGCTGCGGCCGGTTCAGGTCGACCGCCAGGACCCGTCCGTTGGGCGCCTCGAGCGTCGTCGACATGTACATCGTGTCGCCCAGAATCGGCCCGCCGAACTCCGCCTCGAGGCCGACCGCCACCGGTACCTTCTCCACCTCGCCGCCGGCGAGAAACCGGTCGACCGGCATCACCCAGAGGTCGTTGTTGCGGGTGCCGGTGTAGTAGAGCAGGCCGAGCCACTTCCCCTCCTCGGAGAGGAAGGGATAGGGGCCGTAGGTGGTGGCCAGCCGCGCGTCCTCTTCGGGGGTGAACTGGCGCAGGACCAGCCGGTCGGAGGCCACCGGGGCACCGAGCCGGTGAAAGCGGATCTGCCCCGAGTATGGATTTCGCGGGTCGGAGAGGTTGCGGTAGAAGAAGCCGCTGCCGTCGGGCAGCCAGTCGGCCATGCTCACCTTGTCCGCGATGACGTCGTCGAGCATCCGGCCGCTGTCGACCTCGAGCACTCGCAGGGTCGCCATCTCGTCGCCGGCGCGATAGCTCGCCCAGGCGGCCAGGCGGCCGTCGTCCGAGGGCTCGAGCCAGGAGATGGCCGTCAGTCCGCTCGGGTCGAGCTGCGCCGGGTCGAGCAGCACCCGGTCGGCGCCGCGCGCCCCGACCCGCCAGCACCAGACCGGCTGATTCTGGCTCCCTTCCCGGCGGGTGAAGAAGTAGCGGTCGCCCCGCATCTCGGGCTTGCTCACCGCGCCGACCTCCATCAGCGGGCGCAGCCTCTCCTCGAGCGCGGCACGCCCGGGCAATGCGTCGAGCACCGCCCGGGTGTGGGCGTTCTGCGCATCGGTCCAGGCGGCAACCTCGTCGGTCATCCGACCCATGCGGGCGGCGTCGGAGTTGTCCCCCTCGAGCCAGCGGTAGGGGTCGGCGATCGCCGAGCCGTGCAGGGTCTCGGTGACGGTCTCGATGCGACTGGCCGGCGGACGGATCGCTGCCGGTTCGGCGGCGGCCCGCGCCGCCACGGCGACGGCTCCGAGCACGAGCAGGGAGAGGGCGAGTTTCATCGGCAGGTCTCCGGCGTTTCCGCCACTGCGGGGGGAGGCGGCGCCCGGCGGGGCGCGCCCGGCGGGCAATCTATCATCGGCGTCGCGGCGTCGCGGCGACGTGGAGTATTCTCGACCCGGAGGTGTCTTGGTGGCGAAGAACCCGGTCCACGAAGCGGAGCTCACCGACTCGATCGAAGCCGTCGTCATCCCGCACGGCTATCGCACCACCCTGCCGGCGGGCACGCGCCTGCGCGTGCTGCAGACGCTGGGGGACTCGGCCACGGTGACCGCCGACTTCGGGGGCATGTTCCGCGTCGACCCGGAGTTCTTTCCCGCCCTCGGGCTCGAGCCGCCCGCCCGCCCGGAAGGGGCGGGGGAGACTTCGCGGCCGCTCGAGGAGCGGGTGTGGGAGCTGCTGCGCACCTGCTACGACCCCGAGATCCCGGTCAATATCGTCGAGCTCGGTCTGATCTACGACTGCCGGGTCGAGCCCGGCGAGGCCGGCGGCCGACCGGACGTGCACGTCAAGATGACCCTCACCGCCCCCGGCTGCGGCATGGGGGACGTCCTGGCGGCCGACATCACGAAAAAGATCGAGTTGCTGCCCGAGGAGCCCCGCGCCCACATCGAGGTCGTCTTCGACCCGCCGTGGAACCAGGAGATGATGAGCGAGGCCGCGCGCCTCCAGCTCGGCTTCTACTGACCCCCGCTGGTGCCCCAGCCAGGGGCGGGATGTAACAAATCCGACGGCGCGGAGTAGAGATCTCCGAAGGGACATGAACGCTCCGTCCGAACCCGTCTTCCCCGACATCCGCATCGCGGTCCGCAGCGGCAACCGCTGGGCCGTGGCGGCGGAACTGCGCCAGGCCTTGCGCCGGGCCGGCAAGGATCGCGGCGCCATCGACCGCATGGTCGGCGAGATCGTCGCCAGCGAGTCGCCCGAGCGGCTGCGCGACGTCTGCCGACGCTGGGTCCGCCTCAACTGACCGCCCGGCCGGGCGGCCGGCCCGGCCGACGCCGGCTCTGACAGACTCTCCGGGTGACGTCCGACCCGGCTTTCGACGCCCTCCGCCGCACCCACCCCGACCTGCCGCTGCGCACCGGACGCGTCCGCGCGGCCGGTGTCGAGCTGCAGGTCGTCGAGGCCGGCCCGGCCGAGGGAGCGCCGGTCCTCCTGCTGCACGGATTCCCCGAATTCTGGTGGAGCTGGCGGCGGCAACTGCCCGCCCTGGCCGCGGCCGGCTGGCGCGCCGTGGCTCCCGACCTGCCCGGCTACAACCTGAGCGAACGCCCGCGCGGCCTCGCCGCCTACCGGCTCGACCGGCTGAGCGCGGTGGTCGAGGCGCTGCTCGACCACCTCTCGCCCGCCCCGGTGCCGCTGGTCGCCCACGACTGGGGGGGTGCCCTCGCCTGGTGGGCCGCGCTGCGCCGGCCGGAGCGGATCGCCCGGCTCGCCATCCTGAACATGCCGCATCCGGCGGTGCTGCGCCGGGCGCTGCTGCGCGACCCCGAGCAGCGCCGGCGCAGCCGCTACATGCTCAAGTTCCAGCTCCCCTGGCTGCCCGAGCGCCGGCTGCTCGCCGACGGTGGCCGGGCGCTGCGCTCGATGCTGCGGCGCACCAGCCGCCCCGGTACGTTCTCCGACGACGAGCTGGCCACGTACGCCGCCGCCGCCGCGCGGCCCGGGGCGATGACCGGCATGCTGGCCTGGTACCGCGCCGCGCTGCGACGCCCCCCCGGCCGTCCACCCCACCAGCGGGTCGAGCCCGAGACGCTGATTCTCTGGGGGCTCGCCGACGTCGCCCTCGGGCCGGCCCTGGTCGCCCCCTCGGCGGCGCGCTGCCGCAGCGCCCGGGTGGTGGAGTTTCCCTCCGCGGGCCACTGGCTGCAGCACGAGGAGCCGGAGGCGGTCAACCGAGAACTGCTCGCCTTCCTCGCCGCGAGCGGGTAGATTCACCCACCGCATGCGTCGCATCCTGGTCACCGGTGCCCTCGGACAGATCGGCTCGGAGCTCGTGCCGGCGCTGCGGCAGCGCTGGGGGGCGGACGCGGTGGTGGCCTCGGACATCCGGGTCCCCGCCGGGGGTGCGCCGGAGGAGGGCCCGTTCGCCGTCCTCGACGTCACCAACCTGCGGCAGCTCCAGGACCTGGTTCGCCGCCACGACGTCGGCACGATCTACCACCTCGCGGCCCTGCTCTCGGCGACCGCCGAAGAGCGCCCCCACGTCGCCTGGGAGCTCAACATGGGGGGGCTCTACAAGATTCTCGAAGTGGCGCGCGAGAACCGCTGCGCCCTCTTCCATCCGAGCTCGATCGCCGCCTTCGGCCCGGGCACGCCGCGCGTCGGCACGCCGCAGGAGACGGTGCAGCGCCCCAACACGATCTACGGCGTCACCAAGGTCTCGGGCGAACTGCTCTGCGACTACTACGCCAAGCGCTTCGGCCTCGACGTGCGCGGCCTGCGCTTCCCCGGCCTGATCTCCTCGGTCGCCCCGCCGGGCGGCGGCACGACCGACTACGCGGTGGCGATCTTCTACGACGCGCTGCGCCACGGGCGCTACGAGTGCTTCCTCGGCCCCGACACCCGGCTCGACATGATGTACATGCCGGACGCCATTCGCGCCACGGTCGAGCTGATGGCGGCCGATCCGGCGCGGCTGCGCCACCGCAACGCCTTCAACGTGGCGGCGGTCAACGTCACCCCGGACGAGCTCGGCGCCGAGATCCGCCGTCACCTGCCCGGCTTCGAGCTGACCTACGACGTCGATCCGGTCCGCCAGGCGATCGCCGACTCCTGGCCGCAGTCGCTCGACGACTCGGCGGCGCGCCAGGAGTGGGGCTGGCAGCCGCGCTTCGACCTCGCGGCCATGACCGCCGACATGCTCGCCAAGCTCCGCCTCAAGCTCCGCCTCCCGGCCTGACCCGGCCCCGCCGGGGGCCCGTCCCGTCTGTCCCCCCCACGGGGTGTTGCCCGTCCCCCCGGGGGGGTCGCGTAGGATTCGCGGCATGCCCCACGACCGATTCCTGCGTGCGCTTGCCGACGAACTGGCCGTCCTCGACGCCCGCGGCAACCCGAAGCGCTTCGAGAGCGTGCTCACCGAAGTCCTCCCTCCGGCCGGCGGCTTCGGCCCGCGCTACCGCATCGAAGGCGAGGGGGACCGGCCGTTCCTCAAGATGAACTCCAACAACTACCTCGGGATGAACCTCCACCCCGAGGTGATCGCCGCCGAGGAGGCCGCGTCGCGGCGCTACGGCGCCGGCCCCGGCGCGGTGCGCTTCATCAGCGGCACCTACGCCCCGCACGTCGAGCTCGAGCACCGGCTCGCCGTCTTTCACGGGCGCGAGGCGGCGATGATCTACAGCTCCGCCTACGCGGCGATGATCGGCACCTTCCTGCCGCTGGTTTCCGACGAAACGGCGCTGGTCTCGGACGAGCTCAACCACAACTGCATCATCAACGCCATCCGCCTGTCGCGGCCGAAGGAGAAGCGGGTCTACCGGCACAACGACGTGGTCGACCTCGAGGCGAAGCTGCTCGAGGTGGCCGGCAGCTGCCGGCGCGCCCTGGTCATCACCGACGGCATCTTCTCGATGCGCGGCGACCACGCGCCGCTGCACGAGATCCTGTCGATCGCCCACCACCACGACGCGAAGTTCCCGGAGAACGTGGTGGTGATCGTCGACGACTCGCACGGCGTCGGCGCCAGCGGGCCGACCGGAAGGGGAACCGAGGAGCACCTCGCCTCCGGGCCGGCGGACCTGCTGGTCGGCACGCTCGGCAAGGCGTTCGGGGTCAACGGCGGCTACGTCACCGGGCCGCGGATCCTCATCGACCTGCTGCGCGAGACGGCGCCGATGTACATCTACTCGAACCCGATCACCCCGGGCGAGGCGGCCGCCGCCAGCCGCTCGGTCGAACTGCTCGACTCGCCCGAAGGGGCCACCCGCCTCGGCCACCTGCGCGAGGTCACCCACCGATTCCGCGACGGCCTCGTGGCGCAGGGGCTCGAGACGCTCCCCGGCAGCCATCCGGTGGTGCCTCTCTTCGTGCGCGACACGGCGCGCACCACCGCCCTGGTGCGCCACCTGCGCGAGCACGGCATCCTCGCCACCGGGCTCAACTACCCGGTCGTGCCGAAGGGGGACGAGACCATCCGTTTCCAGATCTCGGCCGACCACACCGCCGCGGACGTGGACTTCGTCCTCGCCACCCTGAAGTCGTTCGTGGCGGCCCCGACAGGGGCCTGAACCACCGCCGCCGCCGCGCTGCGGCGGGAACCGGTAGAATCTCTCGCCCGCGCCCGGCGCGGCAGCCCGCAGACCCGAGGAGATCGACGATGGCGAATCCGACCCGACCCGTACTCATTTCCGGTGGCCACAAGGGGGCCGAGGCGGAATTCGGCCGCGCCGCCAAGCGCTGGGGGATCGAGCAGACGACGCTCTCCTTCGAGGGACACGACATGGAGTGGCCGGTCTCGGTGCGCGTCCTCTCGCCCGCCGAACTCGAGGCGGGCGACGTGTCGATGGAGATCGTCTCGCGCCGCATGGGGCGCACCTACCACGAGGCGGCGCGCATCCGCCGCGTCGTGCAGTCGATCTACCACATGGTCAACGACGCCTGGCAGGTCTTCGTGATCGGTACCATCCAGGCCGACGACACCGTGAAGGGGGGCACCGGCTGGGCGGTCGAGCTGGCCAAGCTGTTCAACCGCCCGGTCTGGGTCTTCGACCAGACACGCCACGAGTGGTTCCGCTGGCAGGGCGGGCACTGGGTCCCCGAAGCGCCGAGCATCGGCGACCGCCCCTTCGCCGGCACCGGCACGCGCAACCTCACCGACGAAGGCCGCACCGCCATCAGCGACCTGTTCCGCCGCTCCTTCGGCGATCCGGCCTGAGCCGGAACGCCCCGCTCTTGCCGCGCTGCGGCGCACGAATTGCCGCAGCTTGACGAGCCCGGGGGGCGGTGGGAAGCTGACCGCATGGCCGCCACCGTCGCCGCCCCGCCCACGGTCGCCCGTCCCGCGCATCTGAGTCGCCTGCCCGAGCTGGCCCGCCGGGTCGTGGCGAGCCACGGCGCCCGTGCCACTGTCCGTTCCCCGTTCGACCTCGCTCCGATCGGCGAGATTCCAGTCTCCACTCCGGCGGACGTCGCCAGCGCGGCGGAGCGCGCGCGCCAGGTGCAGGAGGACTGGGCGCAGCGCACCTTCGCCGAGCGGGCGAAGATCTTCCTGCGCTTCCACGACCGCGTGCTCGACCGCCAGGCCGAGGCGCTCGACCTGGTCCAGCTCGAGGCCGGCAAGGCGCGCGCCCACGCCTGGGAGGAGATCGGCGACGTGGCGATCGTCTCCCGCTACTACGCCCATCAGGCCGAGCGCCTGCTGGCGCCCAGGTCGCGCCAGGGGCTGGTCCCGGGAGCCACCCAGACCTGGGAGTACCGCCATCCGAAGGGGGTCGTGGCGATCGTCGCGCCGTGGAACTACCCGCTCGCCATGGGGGTCACCGACGCCATTCCCGCCCTCCTGGCGGGCAACGCGGTGGTCGAGAAGCCCGACTCGCAGACCCCCTTCTCCACTCTCTGGGCGCTCGACCTGCTGGTCGAATGCGGCCTGCCCGAGGGGCTCTGGCAGATCGTCTGCGGCGACGGACCGACCCTCGGGCCGGCGCTGATGGCGGCCGCCGACTATTTCCAGTTCACCGGTTCGACGGCGACCGGACGCACGATCGCCCGCCAGGCCGGCGAGCGCCTGATCGGCTGCTCGCTGGAGCTGGGCGGCAAGAATCCGATGCTGGTGCTCGCCGACGCCGACCTCGACGCGGCGATCGAGGGCGCGGTGCGCGGTTCGTTCGCCTCGGCCGGACAGCTCTGCGTGTCGACCGAGCGGATCTACGTCCACCGCTCGCTCGCCGCCCCCTTCCTCGCCGGACTCGAGGCCGCGACCCGCAAGTTGCGACTCGGCGTCGGCCTCGACTGGACCTACGAGGTGGGCAGCCTGCACTCGGAGCGCCAGCTGGCGACCGTTCGCGCTCACGTCGACGACGCGGTGGCGAAAGGGGCGCGGGTGGTGTGCGGCGGCCGGCCACGTCCCGACATCGGACCACTGGTCCACGAGCCGACCGTGCTCGCCGAGGTCGCGCCGGGGATGACGCTGTTCGCCGAGGAGACCTTCGGACCGGTGGTCTCGGTCTACGAGTTCGACTCCAACCACGAGGCGGTCGAGCGGGCCAACGCCTCGCGCTACGGCCTCAACGCCTCGATCTGGACCCGCGACACCGATCTCGGCCGGCGCATGGCGACGCGCCTGCGGTGCGGCACGGTGACGGTCAACGAGACCTACGCCGCGGGCTACGGTTCGGTCGACGCGCCGATGGGAGGGTTCGGCGACTCCGGCCTCGGCCGCCGGCACGGCGCCGAGGGGATCCTCAAGTACACCGAGACGCAGAACGTCAGCATCCACCGCGGCCCGGCGCTGGCGCCGCCGCGCGGTATCCCCGCCGAAGCCTTCGCGCGCGGTGTCACCGGCGCTCTGCGCGCCCTGCGGCGGCTGCCGGGAGTGCGCTGATGGCCGGGCGGATCCTGCTCACCGGCTTTCCGGGTTTTCTCGGCTCGGAGCTGGTGCGCCGCATCCTCACCCGGCCCGGGGCTCGCCGCGTCGTCTGCCTGGTGCAGGAGAAGTTCGCCGACGTCGCCCGAAGGCGGGCCGACGCCATCGTGCGCGAGGCCGGCGTGGCGCCGTCGCGCCTCTCCCTGGTGAGCGGCGACATCACCCGGCCGGGGCTCGGGCTCGCGGCCGCGGCGAAGCTCGCCGCCGACGTCTCCGAGGTCTTCCACTTCGCCGCGGTCTACGATCTCTCGGTGCCGCGGGCGCCGGCGCTGCGGATCAACGTCGAGGGCACCCGCAACGTTCTCGACTTCGCCGCGGACTGCAAGCGGCTCGACCGCTTTCATCACGTCTCGACCTGCTACGTCTCCGGTCGCCGGGCCGGGATCTTCCGCGAAGCCGACCTCGAGCGCGACCAGACGTTCAACAACTTCTACGAGGAGACCAAGTACCTCGCCGAGGTGGCGGTGCGCGAGCGGGCGCAAGGCGGCATGCCGGTGACCGTCTATCGCCCCGGCATCGTGGTCGGCGATTCGCGCACCGGCGAGACGCAGAAGTACGACGGCCCGTACTTCATCCTCCGCTGGCTGCTCAAGCAGCCGACCATCGCCGTGTTGCCCGTGCCCCCCGGCACCGACCGCATGCGGGTGAACTTCGTGCCGCGCGACTTCGTGATCGGCGCCCTCGATGCCCTGTCGGCGAGTACCGCTTCGCGCGGCGTGACGTACCAGCTGGCCGATCCGGACCCGCCGACCATCGACGAGGCGATCCGCCTGATGGGCGAAGCGACCGGGCGCATCGTCCTGCGCATTCCGACCCCGGTGGCCATCGCCCGCGCGGCGCTCGACTGGGTGCCGGGAGTCGAACGGGTGATGGGAATCCCCTCCGACGCGGTCGCCTATTTCGCTCACCCCACCTTCTACGACACCACCAACGCCACGCGCGACCTGGCGCCGCTCGGCATCTCCTGCCCGCGCTTCGCCGACTACCTCCCGCGCCTGGTCGCCTTCCTCAAGGCCCACCCGGAGATCTCGGCCGCCGCGATGGTCTGAGACGTCCGCCGGCCCTCTGCTAACCTCGCCGGCGTATGCCCGAGTGGACTTCCGCGCTGCTCGCCGTCGCCGTCGCGACCGGCGTCTTCCTGTTCGTCAGGACCATGGTCCGTCGGCGGCTGGCGAGCGCGGCGGCGCTGGCGCGCGCCGAGATGCAGGCGGAGCTGGCCACGGCGAGCGAACGGTTGCGTGGTCGCGAGGAGCAGCTCGCCGGCGAGCGGGCCACGGCGGCCGACTTGCGCCAGCGACTCGACATGGTCGCCGGCCGTGCCGCCGAGATGCAGAGCCGGCTGGCCGAGGCCGAGACACGGCTCACCGAGGAGCGCCAGCAGGCGGGAGAGAAGCTCGCCCTGCTGCGCGACGCCGAGCAGAAGCTGGCCGACGCCTTCGCCCGCCTCTCGCGGCAGGCCCTCGACGCCAACGCCGACACTTTCCTGCAGCTGGCGCGGCAGAACTTCGAGACCCTGCAGGCCACCGCCCAGGGGGACCTCGAACAGCGCCGGCAGGCGATCGAGTCGCTGCTCGCGCCGTTCCGCGAGCAACTCGGGCGCTACGAGAAGGGGGTCCACGAGCTCGAGAGTCTGCGCGAGCAGGCCTACGGCACGCTCTCCGAACAGGTGCGCGGTCTCGCCCTGTCGCAGGAGAACCTGATCCGCGAGACCGGCCGGCTGGTCACCGCCCTGCGCCGCCCCGAGGTGCGGGGCAGCTGGGGAGAGATGCAGCTGCGGCGAGCCGTCGAGTTCGCCGGCATGCTCGAGCACGTCGACTTCACGCCGCAGGAGACCGTGCAGACGGAGGACGGCCGGCTGCGGCCGGACATGGTCGTCCGCCTGCCCGGCGGCAAGCTGGTGGTAGTCGACGCCAAGGCCCCCCTCGACGCCTACCTCGCCGCCGTCGAGGCGACCGAAGAGGAGGCGCGCAAGGCGGCGCTGGTGCGGCACGCCCGCCAGGTGCGCAACCACATCGGCAAGCTCGCCGAGAAGCGCTACTGGGACCAGTTCGAAACGGCGCCCGACTTCGTCGTCCTCTTCCTGCCCGGCGAATCCTTCTTCAGTGCCGCTCTCGAGTTCGACCCGGCGCTGATCGAGGACGCCTTTCGCCAGAGCGTCCTGGTGGTCACCCCGGCGACCCTGGTCGCCCTGCTCAAGACGGTTTCCTATGGCTGGCGCCAGGAGGCGATCGCCGCCAACGCCAGCGAGATCTCGGCGGCGGCGCGCGAGCTGTACGAGCGGCTGGGGATCTTCGCCGACCACTTCGCGGCGGTCGGCAAGGGGCTCACCGCGGCGGTCAACTCCTACAACAAGGCGGTGGGCTCGTTCGAGGGCCGGCTGCTGCCCCAGGCGCGCCGCTTCGAAGCGCTCGGGCCGGCCGACGGACGCGACCTGCCGTCCCCGGGCAGCGTGGCGGCGGCGCCGCGGTCGCTCGCCGCCACGCTGCCCGGGGAC
>JAIOJQ010000389.1 GCA_019911865.1 Thermoanaerobaculia bacterium | reverse complement strand
CCGGTGGCGACCGGGCGCTCGAGAGTGACCGGGATCGTCTCGGTCGTCGCGGTGTTCGTGAGGCTCGCCGATTCGTCTGCGAAGGCCTGCTCCAGGACTTCGAGGTCGATCTCCTCGGTCAGCTCGAGCCAGACCTCCCCGGGCCTCGCCCGCAGCTGGTGGACCTCGGACCCTTCCGAGTCGATGTGGACCGTGAGCTCGCCGAACGGCGAGTAGCTGTAGGCCTCGACGATGGCGCCGTTGGCATCGGTGAGCGCCACGGCGTTGCCGCCGCGCCAACCACCCGTCTCCGCCGGCCAGCACGCGAGAGCAGGAGGGCCCTCCGAGACATAGACTCTCCCGCCGTGCGGCTCCGCGAGCCTTTCTTCCGGCCGACGTCTCCGAACCCTCCCGCAGTCCGGGATTCGGGAGGCCTGTCGGAGCTTCACGCTCGGGGAGGAAGCGGCTCATTCGGGAGTGCAGCGAAGCTCCGCGGCTTCGAAGTCCGACCGAGAGCCCTCGTTCAAAGGATCGTGGGAAGGATCTGGGCGTGACCGGGCAGACCTTCTGGCGGCGGCTCGGGATCGTCCTCGAGATGATCAAGTTCGGGAAGATGCGAGTTAACTAGCTAATTCTGTATAGAGTTACTGGACGCGTCCGTCCGCGCAGTACCTCGGCAGTACATTCGCGGCCTCAAGTCGAGGTCGAGGGCGGTAGCGCCACAAAGAAAAAGCCGGCGCCCGCCCCCCTGCCTGAGCGAGCGCCGGCCGGTGGAGAACGCCTCCACCATGAACGTCTTCTACTAGGGGTCGCCCTCGGCGAGCGCCGGCAGCAGCTCGCCCATGATCCGGTCGATCGCCTCGCGCCGATCCGGCGCAGGACGCGCTACGCGCCCCGTAGCGCCACGATCGGCAGCAACCCCGACCCGTGCACCGTCCCTCGGAGACGACTGCACAGCGAGACTCACGCGGGGTCGCACTCTGCTTCCGTCGCGACGTAGCTGCCCGAGGCGATCATCTCTTTGCAGTCGATCGGGAAGCGGACCAGCCGCTCGCCGGTCGCCTTGTCGTAGACAACGGATTCGACGTAGCGGCCGGGGTCGTCCGGATCCAGCTTGACGGCAAGGTGCGGGTGCGGGTTGTGCGGCGGTACGCGGCGGGTGGGGCGGTCAGTGATTGCCATGATGGTCTCCTTTGCGTTGATCAGGCGGCGATGCGGTTGGCGAGCCCGAGCGCGAGTCGGGCCTCGGGGTTCGACTGACCAGTGCGCAGCTCGCGGGCGGCGATGCGGAGGTGCGCCGCCCGGCCGGTCACCTCGGCATGCAGTCGCGCAGCAGCTTCCTCAGCCGGCGGGAGCGGGCAGGCTCGGCAGGTGGCGGCGATCTCCCGCGCCTCCTCCGACGACAGGCGCGACGCGGCCCGCTCGACCGCGAGCGCCAGGTCGAGCCGGCCGGTGCCGGGAGCCGAGGCGACGCGAGCCAGCGCGGCCAGCTCGACGGCATCGGCTCGGTCGAGCAGCGACCCGACGGCAAGCGCCTCCGTCGGATTTTTGAGAACGGCTTCGAGCGCCACGCGGGCGCGGATACCGGCCGGCGAGAAATTCTCCGCTTGCCGGTCGAGGATCGAGCCGATCGCCGCGATCCGCGCCTCCGTCTCGCCGAGCGCCTCGGCGACTTCGCGGCGGGCAGCCGTGACGCGCTGCCTGCGAACGTCTTCCCGCAGATCGGCGAGTGTCGGGTCGGCGAGGCGGCGGTCGAGGT
>JAIOJQ010000388.1 GCA_019911865.1 Thermoanaerobaculia bacterium | reverse complement strand
GCACAACTTCGCAGGGCGCCCAGAAAGGGGTACGTCATGTCTCGATTCGCCCAGATGCTCGATTGGTTGGCCAACGAACTGATGGGACCGGTCGCCATCGCCATGATGGTGCTCGGCGTCGTCGTCACCGGCTACAGCTGGTTCGTCGGGGGATCGCAGCTCGGCATTCGCCGCGGCATTCAGATCCTCGTCGGCGGCGGCATCATCCTCGCCGCCCGCGAGATCGCGTCCGCCATCTTCTGACAACGCCGGGTACGATCTTGGCCACCGCCGCCCGCACCACCCGACCGCTTTACCGGTCGCTCGCTCGTCCCGACTTGCTCTACGGCGTCGAGCGCGACCTCTTCCTGCTCGAGGCGATGCTCGCCATGTTTGGAATCTTCTTCGTCCCGGCCTTCGCGTGGAAGCTCGTCGTCGCCGGCATTCTCTTTCTCCTCGCCCACCCTCTGCTCGTGCGCGTGGCCAAGACCGACCCTCGCTTCTCGCGGGTGTACTTGCGGAGCTTGCCGTACCTCAATCACTACCCGGCGGGATCCCACGCGGACGTGCGGCGCAACTCCGTCGAGGAGTACCGCGCGGGAGTCGAGCGGTGACTCTCCGCGGCACGACCATCAGCGGCCGCTGTCCGGCCGCGCGCCGCGCTCAACGAGCGCGCCGCGAAGCCCCTACTCCACGGGGCGGACAAAGGATCTTCTTCGTCCCGACCGAGGCCGGTACGCCATGATCCTGCCCGAGTTCCGGCGGCACCCCGAAGGCCTTGCCGATCTCCTCGGCTGGGCTCTGCTCGTGGCCGACGGCGTCGTCCTGCAGAAGGACGGATCGTTCCTCACAGGCTGGGAGTTCCGCGGTCCGGACATCGAGAGCGCCTCGCCCGAGGAGCTCGAGGCGCTTTCGCACCGGCTCTCAGCCGCCATGTTGCCGCTGACTTCGACGTGCTGCCTGCACGTCGACGCGATCCGCAGGCGGGTCGAGGAGTACCCGACCGGCGGGCGCTTCGCCCATCCCGTCGCCGCGTGGATCGACGCCGAGCGCCGCGAGCGCTTCGCGCGCGGGGTCTACTACGAGACGGTCTATCGCGCTTCGCTGACCGTCGTCGCCGCGACCTCGACCGAGGCCCGGATCGCCCGCGCCCTCGTCACCGACGAGGAGCGCGTCGCCGGCGACCACTGGCACCGCGAGCTCGCCGCCTTCGAGGAGCTCGCCGCCGAGTTCGGCGAGCGCCTGGCGGCGACGCTCGCCGCGCGGCGCCTGGACCCGGGCGAGCTGCTCGCGCATCTTCACGAGACGCTGACCGGCTTGGCGCATCCCGTGGCCGTGCCGCGCCTGCCGGTCTACCTCGACGTCCTGCTCGCCGATCAGGACCTGCGCGGCGGCTTTCAGCCGCGCATCGGAGACCTTCACTTGCGCGTCCTCTCGGTCGAGGGGATGCCGGGCGAGACGGCGCCGGCGCTGCTCGCGGAGCTCGCCTCGCTTCCCGGCACCTTCCGCTGGTCGACCCGGTTCCTGGCGCTCGACACCGTCGACGCCGAACGGATCCTCGAGAAGCGGCGCAAGCGCTGGTGGGCCAAGCGCCACGGCATCTGGCAGCTCGCGACGTCGAACAAGGAAGACGACGCGAATCCCAACACGGCGCCTCGGCTCGACCAGGACGCCGTCCGCATGGCCGAGGAAGTCGACCAGGCCAAGGCCGAGAACGCCGCGGGGCTTGCCCGCTACGGCTTCCTGACCACGACCGTCGTCGTCTACGACGAGGATCCCGCGGTCGCGGATCGCAACGCGCGGCTGCTCCGCAAGGAGCTCCAGAACCGAGGCCTCGGAGCACGGATCGAGACGACGAATGCCATGGACGCCTGGCGCGGGTCGCTTCCGGGCAACAGCGCCGCGAACGTCCGGCTCTCGCTCGTCCGGTCGCTGAACCTCGCCGATCTCCTGCCGACCGCGGCCCTCTGGGCCGGTCGCCGTGCGAACCCCTCGCCGTTGATGCCAAAGGGATCGCCCTGCCTCCTGGTCGGCGGCGCCGGCTCCACGCCCTTCTTCTTCAACTTGCATGTGCAGGACGTCGGGCACTCGCTCGTCCTCGGGCCGACCGGAGCCGGCAAGTCCACCCTGCTCGGCCTGATCGAGGCGCAGTGGCTGCGCTATCCCGGGGCTCGCGTGTTCCACTTCGACAAGGGGCACTCGGCGCTCGCGCTCTGCCTCGCCGTCGCCGGCGCGCACTACGAGCTCGGCGCCGAGAACGCTGCGGCGCCGCAGTTCGCGCCGCTCGCCCGGATCGCCGATCCGCTCGAGCGCCAGTGGGCGGCCGAGTGGATCGACGGCTTGGTCTCGCTTTCCGGGCTCAACCTCACGCACGAGCACCGCCAGGCGATTCGCCAGGCGCTCGACCTGGTCGCGGCCACCGATCCGCACCCGACGCTCACCAACTACGCCGCGAAGCTCGGG
>JAIOJQ010000387.1 GCA_019911865.1 Thermoanaerobaculia bacterium | reverse complement strand
GTCGGGCCGCGGTCGTGCCGGGGCCGCCGCGCTGTCCCGCCGGGCGGGCGAACGGCGATTAGGAGGTGATGGGGCGTCCGCCAGCAGCGTCGCGCTGTGCGCCGCGCGCGAGCGCAGCGGGGCGGGAGAGAACTCGGCGGTCTCGACGCGGCCGGTGCTGCCCTCGCGCGTCGACTCCGGCGGCCCGGCCGCCCGCCCCGTGCAGGCCACACTCGCCAGCAGTCCCAGCACGATCGCTCCGACGCGTGGATTTCCCATGGCCGGCGAGGCTAGCACCGGGGGTCCGGTCGGGCCGCGGTCGTGCCGGGGCCGCCGCGCTGTCCCGCCGGGCGGGCGAACGGCGATTAGGAGGTGATGGGGCGGAGGGTCGACCCCGGGGAGGCACTCTGATGATCCGCAAACTCTGCGGGGTGGTCCTGATGACGTTGGCGGTCGGGTCGCCGGCTCGGGCGATCGACGGCGAGCTCGATACCGAGCACTTCTATCCTCCGGACGGGCGGATCGGCATGGTGGGCGGGGGCATCGTCGCCGACGGCGGCCTGGTCGACCCCGACGGCATGGCGGTGGCGCTGATGCGCCTGAACGGCGCCGAAGTGCGCTGGCGACAGGTGCCGGACGACATCGGGCCGGCGACTTTCTGCGACTTCACGCCGCCGCTCGCCACCGAGGCGCGCTATCGCGACGCCCTGTTCGACTCCCAGGGGCGGCTCGTGCTGGTCGGCACGGCGACCTTCCCGGCGTTCGGCGAGCTGATCTTCGTCGTCCGCTATCTCTACCCCGACTGCACCCTCGACACGTCCTTTTCCGACGACGGCTATTTCACCTTCGACCTTCCCGAGGACGTGAGCGCGCTCAAGGTGCGGACGCAGACCGTCTACGTCCTGACCTTTCCGGTCGAGCGGCTCGTCGTCGCGGGCAACCGCGAGCTCGGCGGCGCGGGCGGCGACTTCATGGACACGATCGTGCTGCGCCTGACCGGCGGCGGGGCGCTCGACACCAGCTTCGACGGCGACGGCTGGACCAGCCTCGACTTCGCCGACGAGACGCAGCTGCTGGCCGACTTCGTCGTCGACCGCCAGCGGCGCATCGTGTTCGGCGCCAACCTCGATGCGCTCTCGGCGGACGCCGACTGGGTGATCGGCCGGCTGCTGCCCGACGGCGCCCTCGATTCGACGCTCGACAGCGACGGCTGGTGGCGGGTCGGCCTGACCTCGGGCGCCGCCGAGCAGGTCGGGGCGATGGCGGCGGCCGCCAACGGCGACGTACTCTTTGCCGGCACCGAAGACACCGGACCCGAGCGGCGGATCCTCGTCGCGCGCCTGGGCAGCTTCCTGCAGTTGACGAGCTTCGCCTCCGCCGGCGACCTCGCGTGGGTGACCAGCGCGGCGCTCCAGGGGGACCGGAAGCTCGTCGTCGCCGGCTGGTCGAACGGCTTCGACGGCGATGTCGACGCCTTTGCGCTGCGCGTGCGGGTGCCGGTGAGCGGCACGCTGGCGGTCGATCCGAGCTTCGGCAGCGGCGGCGAGCCGGATCCGCTGACCTACTTCTCCTTCGAAGCGGTGCCGGGCGGCACCGACGCGGCCTGGGGGGTCGACCTGGCCGCCGGCAGGCCGGTGCTGTTCGGCGAGGCGAACTTCGGCGACCCGCAGGGGATGTTCGTGGCTCGCCTCGAGAACGCCTACCTCTTCGCCGACGGCTTCGAGAGCGGCGACCGGAGCGCCTGGTAGGGGGTCCGCGCGCCCCGGCCCGCCGTGGCCTTTACGTGTGCGGCGACCAGTCGAGGGCGTCACCGCTCTCGAAGATGCCCCAGAAGAGCATCTCGGCGGTGGAGAAGCAGTAGAGCGGCACGAGCGCCGAGCAGGGGAACGGGCGTCCGTCGGTCCAGTCGGCGGCGGCGGAGTTCGCCGAGCCGACCAGCCCGGAGTCGACGTCGCTGGTCGAGGTCCAGTCGAGGCAGGTCTCGCCCGGCAGGCGCGTGCCGTCGAACGCCGTACCGGTCCACATCGGCGCGGTCCACTCGGGCGGCTGCGGCAGGTAGGCGCCCGCCGGAATCTGGTTGATCGGCGCCGCGAGGCGGCCGTCGAGCAGGTCGGCGCGGCCCGCCGCGATGCCGGTGCCGTCGAGACGGCGCCAGGCGAGGCCGGTGGGCAGGCGGCTGGAGGCGTCCAGGGTCGAAGTCGACAGCCAGGCGACGAAGGTGAGGGGCGACGGCAGGTGGAAGGCGGCGGCTTCGCGGTGGCAGACCGCGTCGGCCGCGGCGAGCCCCGAGAGGCCGTCCGCTCCCGGCCAGCTGGCGAGGTTGCCGCTGCCCACCCGCGAGGTCACGAAGGCGAGGGCGGCCGGACCGAGCGTGGCGACCTGCGGCTGGATCGCTCCGACGCCGGTCTCCAGGCAGACCAGGTGGCGCCAGGCGCCGCAGGAGCCGCCGAACGAGGTCGTCCAGTTGAGCCGCGTTTCGAACGTCGAGCCGAGCAGCGTGAAGGCGCCGGCGGCGTTCGAGGTCCAGTCGGCGCACAGCTCGGAGGCGAGGCGGTCGTAGGCGCGTCCGGTCTCGTCGGTGCCGGTCCAGTAGAGGTCGAGGTCGGGCACCGGGGCGCCGAGCTCGGTCCGGTCGAGCGGCAGCAGAGGGCCCTGCTGTTCGATCAGCGCCGTCAGGCGGCCCCCCCAGCGGCCACCGTCGCCGATGCGCGCCCAGGGTCCGGCGCCCGGCAGCGCGGTGGCGCCGTCGCAGGCGCTGTCGCGCGTGCCGGTGACGTCCTGCACGCGGCACCAGGCGTCGTCGAGCGAGTCGGACAGCCAGGCGCGGAAGGCGTCCGGGCGGGCGAGCCCGGCCGTCGTGGCGAGGTTGCGGCAGATCGAATCGGCCGCCTCGAGGCCGACGGCTCCCGGGGTGGCGCTCGGCCACGACGAGAAGTTGGCGGATCCGGAGGCGGAGGAGACGAAGACCTGGCGCGTCTGGGCGCCGGCAGAGCCCACCACGGCCAGGCAGAGCGCGAAGCCGAGCGCAGCGAGACGGGCGGGGGGCGGCCTGGCGGGGAAGCGTCTCCCCGGCTGGATCGGGTACCTGGAAGTGACGGGAGTGAACATGGATTCAAGTTAGTCCCAAGCGCTCCCGGCAGTAAGCGGAGTAACTACGCGGACGCCGCAGCGCCTGCCAGGTAGAAACCACGCTCGGCCGCCGGAGGGGGCAAGACAGTGACGAAAAGCCTCCAAAGAAGGGAATAAAGCAGGCGAGGGCGGGTTCGGATTTCGCTGCCGTCGAGGACTCCGGTCGGGCCGGCGGGCTGGGGTCCTTGTCTTCTCTTTCTATTTTTCCCTTCAATGGGCCTTTGTCTTGGTCTCTGAAACCGAGAGCCCTTCCAGGACACGAGTGTCGAGATTGTCAGCGGGAGACCCCTCGTGGGCAAAGACGAAAAGCTTCCATGGAAGGGAAAGGCGGGAGGCGGGGCGGGTTCGGGCTGCGGTACCGCCGAGGACGCCGGTTGGGCCGGCGGGCTGGGTGCTTTTTCTTCTTTTCCCTCTATGAGTTTTTGCCTTGGTCTCTGGAAGGGTCTTGATTCTGTCCAGAGGCTCGAGCGAGTTGTTCGAGTTGCCGATTCCGGGCAGCGGGCGCAGAATCGGCCGCGTCGCGGCGCGGGAGGGCAGGCAGGCGAGTTGGCCTGGAGCGGGGAGGGTGACGATGGCTGGATCTGGAGTCGTGCGGGTGCTGGTGGGCGG
>JAIOJQ010000386.1 GCA_019911865.1 Thermoanaerobaculia bacterium | reverse complement strand
AAGGCCAAGGCTCGAGTCACTCAACCCTCCCGCAAACCCGAACGGCATCCACCCCGGATTCGTGTCCTGGAGCACGACGCCCCATTCGTCGTAGTCGACCTGCTGGGCGATCGCTCCGGTCGTTGCGTCGACGACGAGCCGGGGGCTGCCGAGATGATCGGTGAGAATTCGGTAGGTCGATCCTCCGCGGATCATGAAGTCGGGGACGTTGACTCGTGTCGCGTAGACGAAGCGGCTGACGAGGTTGCCGGCGCCGCCGAGCTCGGCGATCGGGGAGAGCTGGCCCTGCCAGAGGAAACCCTGAACAGGCACGCCGTCGATCTTCCTGCCGATCCTCCGGTTTCGGGCGTCGACCACATAGTCGATGGCGGGTCCGATCGGGAGATCAACGCCGAGGAGATTCCCGAAGACGTCGTAGTCGAAAGTCGTCGTCCCCGCCGAGTCGGTCTTCGTGAGGAGCTCGCCGTTGCGGGTGTAAGTGAAGCTGGCGTCGCCGTACGAGGTCATCCGATCCTGGTCGTCGTAGGCGCCGGCCTCCGAGCCGCCGGGGGTCGTTTTCAGGAGCCGGTTGCCGTTGTCGTCGTAATCGTAATCGGCAGCGAGCACGCCGTCGATCGTCACGGTGTCGAGACGGCCCGCCGGGTCGTAGCCGTAGACGTAGGTCGTGGTCTCGCCGTCGATCATCTCGACCTTCGTCGCGATCCGACCGAGGTCGTCGCGGACGTAGCTCGTCGTGTACATTGGAGTGCCAGAAACCGACGCAATCATCGCCTCGAGCTCGCCGAAGTCGCTGTAGTCGTAGTGGGTCGTGACCACTCCGAGCGTCGTGTCGGTGAGGAAGCCCGTGGCCGGGTCGCGCTCAAGCACGAGGTCTCCGGCCTGCGTGATCAGCCCGTCGTCGTCGTAGCCATACGCGATGGGATTCGCACCGTTCACCGAGATCGTCTCGACGCGGAAGTTCTCGTCGTAGGTGCGCTCGACCGAGCCCGCGACTTCGCCGGTCCAGGTGGTCGTCTCGACGAGCGGACCGTCCATCTCGTAAGCGAGCACGTTCCCTTCGGGCGTCGTGATCGACTCCATGTGCCCGGTTCCCGGATCGTAGGCGATTGTCGTCGTGCCGCGTGGTGAGGTGATCGTCTCGAGCCTTCGGCCGTCGTCGTAGCCGAAATCGATCGCGAGCCCGTCGGGTCGGAGGATGTGCGAGACCTTGCGGTCGAGGTCGTAGTCGTAATCGGAGCTCCAGCTCCCGGGACCCAGGCTCGGAGGGTCGTAGAAGTCCGTGCGGTCGACGGAAGTGTAGGTGAAGCCGTGCGCGGGCCGTCCGGGCGGCGTCAGGAAGCGCAGGTTCCCCTTCGGATCCCAGTCGAAGGCGACCGTTCGGTTGCCCGGCAGGGTCTGGGACTCGACACGGTTGGCATCGTCGTAAGTGAAGACGACCTGCCGCAGTACCGGGTCGGTGACCGTCTCGATCCTGCCGAGCCCATCGTAGCCGAAGCCGACGACGCGCTCATCGGCTCCGACACCCTGCGTAATCGCCCCGAGTCGTCCGCGCAGGTCGTATCCGAAGAAGACCGGGTAGAGATTCCCGTGACGCGCCGAAATCGGCCGGCCCATCTCGTCGAGCTCGAGGACCCGCTGCCGCCCCTCGGGGGAGGTCAGGGTCCACCGGCGGAACGCCGCCTCGTAGGTCGCGGTGTAGGCCCGTCCATTGATCTCGAGAGTTTCGGTGCGGCTGACGAGGCTCAGGGGGTCGAGCGGATCCGAGAGCACGACCTCGCTCGTCGTCGTCGCGGAGCCCGTCACTCCTCCCGGAGTCGAGAAGCTCGAGGATCCGATCGTCGAGGCCTGGGCGCCCCAGATCGCATCGGACCGCTCCTGCGCGACCGAGAGCGAGCCGTCCGGCCGCCGCACGACCCTCGTCCCGTCGAAGAGGCGGTCCGTCCGCGTCACCAGCCACTCGTTCGTTCCGGTCCGCAGCTGCGACCAGCGCCGCTCCCCGGTCCCGAACTGCCACGTCTCGTAGTCGACGATCCGGTTCTCGGCCGACGTGTGGCGCACCCTCGACCACGAGAGACCCGATTCCCGGTAGCTCGACCGGACGAACGACTGGGTGCCGTTCGCGGCGTCGGTCTCCGTGGAGAGCCGCCCCTCTAATGTGTAGCCCATCGTCGTCTCGTGGGTGTTCGGGTCGACGAGCGAAGTGAGGAGACCATGGATCGGCGAGGTGAATCCCCTGCTGTGCCCGGCCGGATCGGTGAGGCTTTCGAGGTGATCGAAGGCATCGAGCGTGATGGTCGTCGACTGACCGTAAGGCCCTTCGATCGCGGTCGGGTCCCCCGAGCCGTCCCGCTCGACGGTCGTGACGTTGCCGTCCGCATCGGAGATCGAGACGAGCAGACCGTCGGGGTCGTACCCGAAGGTCAGCAGGGTTGCGCCGGTCAGCGCGTGGCGGGTCTCGAGGTGGCGTCCCCGCTCGTCGAAAACCCAGATCTCCTGGCCGTCGGAACTCGGAATCCAGTGCTCGCCGGCCGCCTGGACCGGCCGGGCGTCGCCGACCCAGAGCACCGCGGCGCCGCCGGCGTCCGCGACGTAGAAGGAACCCGAGCGGTCGACCGCGACGCCCCGTGGCGCACCGAGCGGCACCTGGAGTGCGTAGCCGCCCGCCGGTGGGTTCGTGCCGGCGACCGGCCCGCCCGCGACCGTCTCGATCCGCCCCCCGGGGCTCACTCGGCGCACCCGCCCGTTGAACTCGTCCGCGACGAGGAAGCTCCCGTCCGCCGCCGCTGCGACCTGTCCGGGCGCGAAAAGGCGTGCCGAAGTCGAAGGCCCTCCGTCGCCGCTGTAGCCCCCGGATCCCGTTCCCGCGGCCGTGCGGATCGTCCCGTCCCGGTCGACGAGCCGGACCTTGTGATTGAAGGTATCGGCGATCAGGATCTCGCCGTTGGGACCGACCGAGACCCCGCTCGGACCCGCGAGCTGCGCGGCGCCGGCCGGACCTCCGTCTCCTCCCGAGCCGAAGCTCCCGTCCCCGGCGAGCGTCGTGATGATGTCGTCCGCGCCGACGTAGCGAACCTGGTTCGCCGAGGCGTCTGCGAGGTAGTAGCCGCCGCCGGGCGAGATCGCGAGACCCTTCGCGTCGAATAGCAGCGTGTCGAGCGCGGGACAGTCGTCGCACGCCGTGCCACGGGCGCGCAGGGCCGCCTGAATCACGGCCTCCAGGCTGCCTCCACCGGCGTCGCAGAACCCGGCCACCGTCTGGATGATCCCGTCGACGCCGACCTCTCGCACGCAGAGGCTATCCGCGATCAGCAGATTTCCGTTCGGCCGGACCGCGACCCCGCTCGGACCGAAGAACGTGGCCTGGACGGCCGGGTCTCCGTCGCCGCAGCCGTCCACGTTGCAGAACTCTCCCGAGCCCGCGACCGTCGTGATGATTCCCGCGGGGTCGATCTTCCGGACGCGGTGTGCGTCTCGATCGGCCACGAAGAGGCTGCCGTCCGGGCCGATCGCGATCTGTTCCGGCGCCGTGAGCCGGGCGAGCCGCGCCGAGCCGCCGTCGCCATCGTCCCCGGGCTCGCCGGTTCCGGCGTGGCGCGGCGCGACCGTTCCGACGTCTTGCGCGAATCGCCGCTCGCCGGTGCCGAGGAAGAGCGTCCGGGTCCGCGGGCTGTACCGGTGATGGACACCGAACGTCCACCCGCCGAATCGCTCGCCGGTCACGTCCCAGGAGCCGACCGTCGAGCGGCCGAGGTCTCCCGCCGTCGTGTGAATCTCGCGGACCATCGAGAAGGCCGTGCCCGAACGGAACGCGGGAAGAAGCGTCGAACCGCCACTCCCCGTAGGGAGCCGGCCGAATGCCCGTTCCCACTGCGACCGCATCGAGAAGTACTGGAGCTCGTATTCGTAAGTAATCCGAATCGTGACAGGCGTCTCCGCGTGGATCGGCCGGCCGAAACGATCCAACCGCTCCCATTCGACGGTGTGCACGAGGTCGGGAATCGGACCGAAGCTCTGCCAGTACGAGCGTCCCGCGGCGACGACGTTGAGCCGAATCCCCTGCAAGCTTGCCGGGATCGTCGCGCCGCTCAATCGGAGCTTGAAATAGCCTCGACTCGTCCGTCCCGGAAAGCGGTCGCTCGAATAGTGGAGCCGATAGGGGACGCCCACGAGCGCGATGCTCTCGCGCAGGATCTGGTTCTGACACTCGATGATCGAGCCCCCCACGCAGTCGGGTTCCGCGCTGGCCGGCTCCCCGTCCTCGGGAGATGCGTCCGGGTCCGGCGCCGGCGGGTCGTCCGGAGGCTGGGGAACGTCCTCGGGATCCGGGGGAAGCTCGGCGTCCGGTGGCGGGCCATAGGGCCAGTTGAAGTCCCAGGGCGTGAAGTGCCCGACCCGGACCCGCCAGAGCTCCTGGCCAGCCCCGTAAAGCACCGCGAGGCGCGTCCGCTCGGCGTCAGTGATGCCGAGAAGAGAAAGCGTCCCCGGGTCGGCCGGCGTCCCCGAGCCGTCGACATCGAGGTCGGCCATTCCACCCGTGATCGACAGTACTTTCAACACGAGGCCATTCGGCGCCGCGACCCACTCGCCCCGCTCGCGGTCGAAGTAGCCGGCCGGGACCGGCTCGCCAACGGGAAGATCGAGGAAGTTCTCGAGATAGACCGACAGATCCTCGCTGAAATCCACCCGGACCGCTCCCGCCTCGATCGCCTCGTCCGCCGAGAACTCGACTGCGTAGGTGTACGCCGAGTTCACCGGCAGGTCCGCGGGCATGGAGGCCGGACCCGTCTCCCCGACGGTGTACTCGGTTGCCCGCACGTTCAGCGCGGATAGCGGTACCGTCGTTCCGTCCGGGAGAAGCATCTCGGCCGTCGTCCCTGCCGGGAACATCGTCGTCGCCTGCCGGCTGCCATCGGCATCCGTCTGGAGTGATCCGCGGGCGACCTGCATCACGGTCATCCCGGAGGTGATCTCGGTCACTTCCGGATCGAGCTCGATCATCACGACGTTCTCGACCTCGGCCCAGTCCGCGGCCGGAGCCTGGAGAGTTCGGAAAGCCGGCAAGAAACCGTTCTTTCTGTACTCGATTCCGACGTTGCCCCCACCGTTCACTGCCAGATCGAAGACTCCGTCCGGCCGGGTGAACGTGAAGCCGAGTTGTTCGGCGTCGTGAATCGTGACGCGGACTCCCCGGACCGGTTCGCCCGCACGGTCGAGCACGCGACCGCGAACCAGACAAATCCGCCGCGGGTCGATAGCGCCCGGGTCGACGTCGAACTGGATTGGATCCGAGCCCTCGAAGATGAAGATGTTCGGCTCGTAGGGGTCGATCGCGACGGTCGGATCGTAGTCCGGCGCCGTTTCTGCAGGGTCCGGAGGAAGCGCTGTTCCTGGGGGCGCTCCTGGCGCTCGGTCCCACGCCGTGAAGTCGCCTGACTCGAAGCCGTCGGCGAAGATCGACTCGGATCCCCGAACGAGATCGGCGGCCGACTGCCGCTGCGCCGGCCAAGTCGCCGAGGCGGCGCCACTCAACAGCGCCAGGCCGAGCACTGCCAAGACACTTCGTCCACCACGCTTCGCCATCGTTCCCCTCCACGACACGACGCGGCTCTGTGCCGCCACCGGGGTCTTCTTCCTCCGATGGATGCCAATCCGGAGCAGTGGATGGCCGAACCTAGACCTCGACGGAACCGCATGTCAAGGGAGTTGACTGGGGTTACCTGGATAGAGACTCTCGACTGTCACCTCGTCACGCCGAAGCCACCGTCGGGGTGCGCGGAGGGTCGGGCACAAGAGACCTGGGGCCCGGCGCGGTGCGGCAGTGCCGGCCTTCGTCAGCCGGGCGCGGGCTCGCCTTCGTCGACCCCGAGGACGAGCTCGCGCAGCCATCTCCAGGTCGCCTTGAGACCGCGCACGACGCGCCCGTCGAGCACCTCGGGGACGCCGAGGCGCGCCGCCAGACCCTCCTCGCGGCCACGGAAGCGCGGCGGGAAGCGGCCGAGGGTGATCTCGCGCAGCGGCCCGGTGCGCACCAGCCGCGGAGAGATGGCGCCGCGCAGCAGCGCCAGCCGGTCGCCGGCGGCCTCGAGCAACGGCACGGCGCGCGCCGGCAGCACCAGCCAGGGGCGCCAGCGGAAGCGCCAGCCGCCGTCCGGCGACGGCTCGATCCGCCCGAAACTGCGCACCGGCACCCCGGCCAGTCCGCGGCCGGAGAACAGCGCCAGGCGGCCGTTCGCCGGATCGCCGCCGCCGTCGCGGCCGGCGAGGGTCTCCCAGGAGAAGAGCGCGCCGTAGACGGTGAGCCGGAACGACCAGCCGGCGATGAGCAGGCAGAGCAGCGCCAACACCGCCGCCCAGACCGCGCCCAGCCAGGGATCGACCGCCGCCGTCACCGCCGCGGCGACCAGCATCGAGAAGCGGAAGCCGCGCAACAGCAGGTCGAGCGTCACCGAGGGCGACAGCGCAATCAGCACCTGGACGGCGTGGAAGGCGAGAAAGACGGCGACGAAGATGGTGCCGTAGACGGCGAGATACCCGGCCCCGGCGAGCAGTCGCGCCAGGGTGCCGTCGGCGAGCGCCGCCGCGCCGGCCTCGGCCAGCGGCCGTGCCGCCACCGCATCGGGCAGCATCCCCGCCGCGTCGAGGGCGCGCCGCACCTCGATCAGCACCACCGGTGCGGCGATCAGCGTCGAAAAGCGGTTCTCGTGCTCCTCGACGAAATCCATCGGCTTCTTGAGCCCCGGCACCAGCGCGCCGACCGTGGTGTTGAGCGCGAACAGCAGGGCGATCGCCAGGCCGCTGCCCCAGAACCAGGGACGGGCGTACCAGGGGAGAGCCGGCCGCAGCCCCTCCGGCGTTCGCCACCATCTCCAGGCGCCGAGGCCGGAGACGCCGAGCAGCGGCGAAATCGGCACGCCGGTGACCAGGGTCAGCGTGCGCGCCACCTCCTCGCCGGCCGAGAAGTGCCGCGACTCGCTGCCGCGCGCATCACCCGTCGCCAGCGCGAGGGTAGCGCCGAGCAGCAGCAACGCGAGGCCGAAGACGAGGACTCGACGGCTCATCGGCGCAACCCTATCCGATCGTCGGACGCCGCGTGGAGACCGCTCGGCGGGGGCGCGGTACCATCCCGCCCACCAGACCGGAACGTGCCGAGTCCCGACAGACGCCCCCGCCACCCCGGCGGGTGGCGGGTCGGTCTCCGGCGTCGCCTAGGCTGCCGAGCGGAGCGGATCCGCGCCGGCTGGTGACGCCGGGCGAACACCGGAAGAGGGACCATCCGAACCGCGGAGGGACCGATGCGAGCCCGAAGCCCGAGAGTCCACCAGCAACCCGCCGGAGCCCGGCCGTGAAGTCGTTCGTCGCCGCGCTCACGCGCCACCCATTGAGCCTCGCCGGCACCGCGATCGCCACCGCGGCGGCGATCCTCTTCCTCACCTTCTTCATCCTCGACCTGATGGGGATGCACGGCCATCCCTACTCCGGCATCCTCGCCTACCTGATCGTACCGGCGCTGTTCGTCTTCGGGCTGCTGCTGATTCCCCTCGGCCTGCGCCGGGCGCGCCGCCGCGCCGCCGGAGCCGCCGAATTTCCGGTTCTCGACTTCAATCAGCCGCAGGTGCGCAGCCGCTTCCTCGTCTTCTTCGTCCTCACCGTGCTCAACGTGGTGATCATCGCCGCGGCCACCTACAAAACCGTCGAGGTGATGGACACCACCGAGTTCTGCGGCGTCACCTGCCATTCGGTCATGGAGCCCGAGTACACCGCGTTCCAGCGCGGCCCGCACGCCAGCACGCGCTGCGTCGACTGCCACATCGGACCGGGTGCCGGCTGGTTCGTCAAGTCGAAGCTCTCCGGCTCCTGGCAGGTCGTCTCGGTGGCGCTCGACCTCTACCCGACGCCCATCCCGACGCCGGTCCACAACCTGCGCCCGGCGCGCGAAACGTGCGAGCAGTGCCACTGGCCGCAGAAGTTCGTCGGCGACCGTCTCAAGGTGCTCACCAGGTACGACGACGACGAGGCCAACACGCCGCTCAAGACCGTCCTGCTGATGCGGGTAGGCGGCCTCGCCGGCCGCCAGTCGCAGGGCATCCACTGGCACGTCGACCCGGCCAACACGATCCGCTACCGCTCCGACGAGTCGCGCGAGGAGATTTTCGAAGTCGAGCTCACCTCGCGGGACGGCCGCACCGATCGCTGGTTCGCCCCCGGGGCGGACGAGGGCGAAGCCGCCACTGCCGGCGTCTGGCGGACGATGGACTGCGTCGACTGCCACAACCGTCCGAGCCACACCTTCCGCACCCCGGAGCGCGAGGTCGACCACGCCCTCGAGACCGCCCACATCGCCGCCGACCTGCCGTTCGTGCGGCGCGAAGGGCTGCGCCTTGTCGGCGTCACGTACGCCGACAAGGCGGCCGCCGAGGCCGGCATCCGCGACGGCCTCGCCGCCTTCTACGCCGCCGAGTATCCGGAGCTGGCACGGGAGCGCGCCGGCGACATCGCCGCCGCCGCGCAGGCGCTCCACGAGGGCTGGTCCTCCAACGTCTTCCCCGGCATGAAAGTCGGCTGGAACACCTATCCGAACCACATCGGGCACGAATCCTCGCCCGGCTGCTTCCGCTGCCACGACGATATGCACGAGACCGCCGACGGCCGGGTCATCTCGCAGGACTGCGAGTCGTGCCACTCGCTGCTGGCGATGGAAGAGACCGAGCCCGGGATCCTGGCCACGCTCTCTCCGTAGGGAGGTTCGCCTTGCGACAGTCCCCCCACCGTCGTCCCGAAGCGCGTCCGCTCCTCGTCGCGCTGCTGTCGATGGCGGCGTGGGCCGGGCTGGTCACGGGTGCCGCCGCGCAGGCGCCCGAGGAGTGCCTCGCCTGCCACTCGGACGACTCGCTCACCGCGACGCGCGACGGCGTCGAGATCTCCGCCTTCGTCGCCCAGGAAGCGTGGGCCGCCTCGATCCACCGAGACCTGGCCTGCGTCGACTGCCACGTCGACCTGGTCGACCAGGGCGGCGGTCACGAGGACGACGTCGCCCGGGTCGACTGCGCGAGCTGCCACGAGGCCGAAACCCGCGCCGCGGCGCGCGGCATCCACGCTGCCAGCGGGGACCGGCTGACGGCGGCGAATTGCGCCGACTGCCACCGGCCGCACGACGCCCGCCGCGCCGCCGACGCGCTGACGGCCTGCGCCACCTGCCACGCGACGGTCGCCGCCGAGCAGCAGGCCAGCCTGCACGGCCGGGCGGCGGCGCGCGGCGACCGCCTGGCGCCGACCTGCGCCACCTGCCACGGCTCGCACGAGATGCGCGCCACCGACGACCCGAAGTCGCGGGTCATGGTGATGAACGTGCCGCTGCTGTGCGGCAGCTGCCACAAGGCCGGCACCGAGGTCTCGCAGTTCCGCGACATCCCGCAGCAGGACATCCTCGAGCACTACGTCGACTCGATCCACGGCGAGGGGCTGTTCCTGAAGGGGCTGACGGTGACCGCCGTCTGCACCTCCTGCCACACCGCCCACAACATCCTCCCCCACACCGATCCGGACTCCTCGATCGCCAAGCAGAACGTCGCGGCGACCTGCACGCAGTGCCACGCGCGCATCGAGGAGGTGCATCGCAAGGTGATCGAGGGCAAGCTGTGGGAGGAGCGGCCGCACGCCATTCCGGCCTGCGTCGACTGCCACCAGCCGCACGAGATCCGCAAGGTCTTCTACACCGCCGGGATGGCGAACCAGGACTGCCTCTCCTGCCACGGCAAGGCCGACCTGACGATGGAGCGCGACGGCGCGACCATTCCGCTGTTCGTCGACGCCACGGCGATGGAGACCTCGACCCACGGCAAGATCGCCTGCGCCCAGTGTCACACCGAGGTCAGTCCTTCGCACGACCGACCCTGCGAGACGATCGTCTCGCGCGTCGACTGCAGCGTCTGTCACGCCGAGCAGGTGCAGGCCTGGAGCGCCAGCACCCACGGCCAGCTGGCGGCGAAGAACGACTCCGACGCACCGGTCTGTCTCGACTGCCACGATCACCACGCCACGCGCAGCCGGCGCGATCCGCTCTCGCCCACGTTCGCGCGCAACGTTCCGGAGCTGTGCGCCAGCTGCCACCGCGCCGGCGAGAAGGCGGCGGTGCGCATCGACGCGGAAGTGCCGGACATCGTCCAGAGCTACGCCGACTCGATCCACGGCCAGGGACTGACCGAGGCCGGTCTGGTGGTGACCGCGACCTGCGTCAACTGCCACTCGTCCCACCGCGAGCTGCCGCCGGACGACCCGGCCTCGACCGTTCACCCGGACAACCTGCCTTCCACCTGCGGCACCTGCCACCACGGCGTCGCCGAATCCTTCGCGCGCAGCATCCACGCCACCGCGACGCCGGAGGACGGCCGGCGGCTGCCGGTCTGCGAGGACTGCCACTCCTCGCACTCGATCACCCGCGCCGACAAGGTCGGATTCCGCTCCCGGATGATGGAGCAGTGCGGCAAGTGTCACGAAGAGGAGTCCGAAACCTTCTTCGACACTTTCCACGGCAAGGTCTCGCGCCTCGGCACCGAGGGCGCCGCCAAGTGCTCCGACTGCCACGGAGCGCACGAGATCCTGCCGACCGACGATCCGCGCTCGACTCTGTCGCACGCCAACATCGTGCAGACCTGCGCCCAGTGCCATCCGGGATCGAACCGCAAGTTCGCCGGCTACCTCACCCACTCCACCCACCACGACCCCGACAAGTGGCCGTGGCTCTACTGGTCGTTCCGCTTCATGACGCTGCTGCTGGTCGGCACGCTGACCTTCTTCCTCTTCCACACCATCGCCTGGCTCTTCCGCCTCTTCCTGTCGCGCGAAGAGTGGCGGCGGCACCGCGAGGAGCTCCACCACGAGGGGCAGAAGTTCTACCAGCGGTTCACCAGCTTCCAGCGCCTGCAGCACCTGGTGATGATGATCTCCTTCTTCACCCTGGCGCTGACCGGCATGACGCTCAAGTTCTCCTATGCCCCCTGGGCGCAATGGATCTCGCGCGCCCTCGGCGGCAGCGAAACGATGGGCGTGCTGCACCGGCTGGGCGGGCTCACCCTGTTCGCCATCTTCTTCGTCCACATCTGGGGCGTGGCGCGCGCGCGGCGCGAGCTCGGCCGCAGCTGGAAGCAGATGCTCACCGGTCCGGAGACGATCCTCTTCCGCTGGCACGACGTGAAAGAGTTCATCCAGTCGGCCCGCTGGTTCTTCGGCCTCGGACCGCGGCCGAAGTACGGGCGCTACACCTACTGGGAGAAGTTCGACTACCTGGCGGTCTTCTGGGGCGTCGTGGTGATCGGCTCGACCGGCCTGGTGCTCTGGTTCCCCGAGCTGTTCACCCGCTTCCTGCCCGGCTGGTCGATCAACGTGGCCACCATCGTCCACTCCGACGAGGCCCTGCTGGCGGTCGGGTTCATCTTCACCATCCACTTCTTCAACACCCACTTCCGGCCCGACAAGTTCCCGATGGACCCGGTCATCTTCACCGGCCAGGTGCCGCTCGAGGAGTTCAAGTACGACAAGCCGGGCGAGTACGAGGAGCTGGTGGCCAGCGGACGCCTCGAGGAGCACCTGGTCGAGGCCTTCCCGAAGAAGGTCGAGCGTGGCTTCAAGACCTTCGGCTTCATCGCCCTGACGGTCGGCCTGACTCTGATTGCCCTGATCATCTACGCCATGCTGTTCGCGTACCGGTAGACGGAGACCCGCCTCCGCAGCCACGACGCGAACGGTCGAAACGGGGGATATCCGATGCTCGTCCGTTTTCTCAGCTCCGGCGCCGTAGCGGCCGGCGGCCTGCTGCTCGCCCTCGCGCTGCCCGCCACCGCGGTCGGCCAGAGCGAGTGCTTCGACTGTCACGGCTCGGTCGACAACGTCGGCGAGGAGAATCTTGTCGTCGCCGCCGAGCCGTGGGAGGCGACCGTCCATGGCGCGATGGGCCTCTCCTGCACCGACTGCCACGCCGGCAAGGCCGACTACCCGCACGAGGACGATGCCCCGGCGCTGGCCTGCGGCGACTGTCACGGCGACGCCGTCGAAGCGCTCGCCGCCAGCCCCCACGGCCGCATGCAGGCCGACGGCGGCCGCGGGCCGGACTGCGCCTCCTGCCATGGCCCGGTCCACCGCCAGGTCGCCGCCGACGACCCGGCCTCGCCGATCCACCCGACCCGCCTCGCCGAGACCTGCGGCAACTGCCACTCCGACCCCGAGCTGGCCGCCGGCTCCGGCCTGCGGCTGGTGCAGCCGATCGCCGCCTACACCGGCAGCATCCACGCCCGCGCCGTGGCGCGCGGCGAGCACGCGGCGACCTGCAGCGCCTGCCACGGCGCCCACGACATCCTCCCCTCAGCCGATCCCGCCTCGAGCGTCCACCCGAGCCGTCTGCCGGAGACCTGCGGCGCCTGCCACGAGGCGGTGACCACGGCCTTCATCGAGAGCGTGCACGGCAAGGCGACACTCAAGGGGATCCGCGAGTCCCCCACCTGCACCGACTGCCACGGCGAACACGGCATCCTCGGCCCGGCCGACAAGGGCTCGCCGGTCTACGCCAGCAACGTGCCGCGGCTGACCTGCGGCCGCTGCCACGGCGACCTCCGGGTGACCGACAAGTTCGGCATGAAGGCGGACGCGGTCACCGCGTTCGAGGACAGCTTCCACGGCCTCGCCTCGCGCACCGGCAGCGTCACCGTCGCCAACTGCGCCTCCTGCCACGGCGTGCACGACATCCTGCCCTCCTCGGATCCGCGCTCGCACATCGCGCCGGCCAACCTCGCCGCCACCTGCGGCACCTGCCATCCGGGCGCCGGCGACAGCTTCGCCATCGGCGCCGTGCACGTATTGCCGCAGGACCGCGACTCCGCCCACCCGGCCGTCTACTGGGTCCGCATGACGTACATCTGGCTCATCTGGCTGGTGATCGGCGGCATGCTGCTGCACAACCTGATGGACCTCTGGCGCAAGGGGCGCTCGCCGATCCGTTTCGTCGACATCCCGAAGGAGGAGCGCCGGATCCGCATGCCGCTCGGCTTCCGCATCGCCCACGCCCTGACGGCGATCAGCTTCGTCCTGCTGGTGTGGAGCGGCTTCGCGCTCAAGTATCCGGAGGGGTGGTGGGCGGTGCCGCTGCTCACCTGGGAAGGAACGCTCGGGGTGCGCGGCTGGCTGCATCGGGGCGCCGCCCTGGTGATGCTGGGCGCCTTCGCTTTCCACTTCGTCCACCTGGCGGTCGACCGCCGCGCCCGCGCTTGCATCTTCGGCATGCTGCCCGGCAAGCAGGACCTGCTCGAGCTGCGCGACAAGGTGCTGTGGATGATCGGCCGGCGCCCGTCGCCGCCGCACTCGCCGGCGCTCAACTACGCCGAGAAGGCCGAGTACCTGGCGCTCGTCTGGGGGACGCTGGTGATGGCGGTCACCGGCTTCATCCTCTGGTTCGAGAACTGGTCGCTCGCCAACCTGCCGAAGTGGGCCAGCGACGTCGCCACCGTGGTTCACTTCTACGAGGCGATCCTCGCCAGCCTGGCGATCCTCGTCTGGCACTTCTACGCGGTGATCTTCGACCCGCTCGTCTACCCGCTCGACACGGCGCTGATCGACGGCCGGGAGGTGCCGGGGCGCACCGCCGAGCGGACCGCCTCGGCCATCGAGCCGAAGGAGCGGCGGCCGAAGGATCCCGGCCCGGCGAAGCGGGCCTGAGCCGTCCCGGTCCGGCGTCGCGCGGATAGGATCGCGCGATGCCGAACCGCCGCCTGCTCGCCTGGGTCGCCCTGCTCTACGCGGCGCAGGGCCTCCCCTACGGCGTCGTCCACAAGATCTGGCCGGTCTACTACCGCGCCCACGGCGTCTCGCTCACCGAGATCGGGCTGATGAGCCTGCTCGCCCTGCCGTGGTCCTGGAAGCCGCTCTGGGCGCCGCTGGTCGACCGCTTCGGAGCGCGCCGCGCCTGGATCGTTCCCGGCCTCGGCGCCCTGGCGACGCTGGCGGCGCTGATGCCCTGGCTGCCGGCCGACCGCGTCGGGGCGCTGACCACCGCCTTCCTGCTCGCCTTCACGCTCTCCTCGGCCACCCAGGACATCGCCATCGACGCCTGGGCGGTCGACGTGGCGGCCGGCCGGAACCTCGGCTGGATCAACGGCGTGCGCGCCTCGGCCTTCCGCGTCGCGGTGATCGCCGCCGGCGGCGCCGCGCTGCTGGTGGCCGACCGCGCCGGCTGGAGCGCCGCCTGGTTTCTCGTCGCCGCCCTCTTCGCCCTTCTCGCGATCTCGGCGCTCTTCGTCCCCGAGCCGCTGCGCGCCTCCGGGGAGGGCAGCGGCCGCCGCTCGACGCGCGAGCTGGTGCGCTCCTTCCTCGCCTGGCTGCTGCGCCGCGAGATGCTGCCGCTCGCCCTCTTCGCCCTGCTGTTCAAGCTCGGCGACCAGGCCATCGCGCGGATGACCGAGACCTTCTGGGTCGACCGCGGCATGAGCCTCTCGGAGATCGCCCTGGTGTCGAACACCCTCGGCCTCGGGCTGACCATCACCGGGGCGCTGGCCGGCGGCGCGCTGCTCAGCCGCATCGGGCTGTTTCGCGGCCTGCTCTGGATCGGCCTGGCGCAGCTCGCCTCGAACCTCGTCTACGCGGCGGTGGCCGGCTTCGATCTGCCGCGCAACAGCATCTACTTCGCTTCCGCCTTCGAGAACTTCAGCCAGGGGCTCGGCACAGCGGCGCTGCTCGCCTTCCTCACCGCCTGCTGCCGGCCGCAGAACGCCGCCACCGAGTACGCCTTGCTGTCGTCCCTCTTCGCCTTCTCGCGCGAGATCGCCGGGGCGGCCTCCGGCTACGGCGCCGACAAGATGGGCTACGCCGGTTTCTTCGCCTTCACCGCCCTGCTCGCCGTGCCGGCGCTGCTGCTGCTGCCCTGGCTGCGGCCGCAGATCGCCACCGCCGGCCTCGCTACGGCCGCCGGAAAGCCGGACGACGCGCTGCTAGAGTGAGGTCCCAGCGACGCGGACAACGTAACGGCGAACCGGAGGGAACATGAGTGACGTCGCCTGGCAGCATGCCGTGGAGATCCTGCGCCCCCACGTCGTCCGGATCTCGACGCCGGAGCACTCGGGCACCGGGTTCCTGTTCGCCTACGCCGCCGGCGGCGGCATCTGCGGCATCGCCACCGCGGCGCACGCGCTCGCCCAGGCTTCGCTGTGGGAGCAGCCGATCCGCCTCGAGCACGCGGCGAGCGGCGCCGAGCGGCTGCTGCGGCCGGACGACCGTTCGATCGTGGTCGACGAGAAGACCGACACCGCGGCGGTGGTTTTCCTGCGCGACGATTTTCCGCTGCCGGACGACGTGCTGGTGAGCACCCCCGAGGAGGTCAACTTCCGGGTCGGCATCGAGATCGGCTGGGTCGGTTTCCCCTCGGTGGCGCGCACCCAGCTCTGCTTCTTCTCCGGCCGCATCAGCGCCTGGCTCGAGCAGGAGCAGTCCTACCTGGCCGACGGAGTGGCGATCAACGGCGTCTCGGGCGGTCCGGCCTTCCACGTCGACGAGGAGGGGCGGCCGGTCCTGCTCGGCGTCGTCTCGGCCTACCTGCCGAACAAGGCCGCCGGAGGCTCGCTGCCCGGCCTCTCGGTGGTCCAGCACATCGGCCACCTCGAGAAGTGGGTGGTCAGCCTGCGCTCGCTCGAGCAGGGCAGCGCCGGCACTCCCAGCAGCGCTGGCTGAGTTCAGCCGAGCGACGCCAGCAGCGCGCCGGCCGCGGCGCGGAACGGGTCGGCCCAGGCGTGGCCGCCGGGGAAAGTCAGAGTCTCCGCCGCGATTCCCAGCGCCGCGAGGCGCCGCAGGTCCTCGGCCAGCTTCGCCTCCGTGTACCACTCGTCGCCGTCGCCGCGCGCCAGGCCATCGACGCCCCCTGCGAGAAGCCGGTGAGCGCCACCGGCAAAGCGCGCCCGAAGCGGCCGCGCACCTGGTCGAGCACGCGGTCGGCGTATGCGACGTTGTCGGCGATCGCCTCCTCGCGCAGCTCGCGCGTCATCCAGCCGCGCAGCACCCGCTCGCCGCGCCGGTCGTAGAAGGCGTGCAGCGCGTCGACGGCGACCAGCGCCCAGTCGTCGAGACCGGGGAGGGTGCGCAGCTCGGCGAGGTGCATCGCGCCGCTCTCGGCGTAACCGTGGAAGCCGACCAGGATGCCGCGCGGCGCGCCGGCCGGCGGCCGCGCCCACCAGCGGCCGTGGGTCGGCGTCGCGACGACGCCGCTGACGAGCTCCTCCACCCCGGCCGTCACAGGGCGTACTGCGCCAGGATCATGGCGACGAGGCCGATGGTGAAGCCCCACGCGGCGCCGTGCTTGCCCGAGCGCGCGAGGGTTTCCGGGATGAGTTCGGCGAGCACCAGGTAGATCATCGCACCGGCGGCGAAGCCGAGCCCGTACGGCAGCAGGCGGCGGCTCCACTCGACGAGCAGGACGGCCGGCACGACGGCGATCGGCTGCGGCAGCGAGGAGAGGACGGCGAAGCCGAAGCAGCGCCAGAAGCCGACGCCGGAGGCGGCCATCGGCAGGCTGATCGCCAGCCCCTCGGGGATGTTGTGGATGGCGATCGCCAGGGCGATGAAGATCCCCAGCTCGGTGTCGCCCGAGCCGTAGCCGACGCCGACCGCGACCCCTTCGGGGAAGCTGTGGACGAACATGGTGGCGAGGATCAGCAGCGCCTTGCGCGCTCCCGCCCCCGACAATCCGGCGAACTCGAGGTCGCGCCCTTCGAGGCGGCTGTCGGCGAGCCAGAAGAAGAAGGCGCCGAGGAGGAAGCCGACCGCCAGCTGTCCCGCCTCGCCGTTGGCGACGCCGGGGGCGATCAGGTCGAGGAAGGATACCGCGACCATCATCCCGCCGGCCACCGCGAAGCCGGCGCCGAGGACCTTCTCGGGCACGTGGCGGGTGAAGAGGACCGGGATCGCCCCGAGCCCGGTGGCCAGCATGGTCACCACCCCGGCGATCACCGCCGGCACGAGCGCGCCGTTGACCTCCCCGCTCACCGCGCCGCCCGCGACGGGAATCCCCACGGCCCGGCAGCGCTCACTTCCCGTTCCCGGGCCATGAGGACGATTCTGCCTCGCCCCGGCCCGCCGCGTCGAGCCTCCCGCCGAACGCCGCCGGACTGCCGCTCCCCAGCGCCGGCTGGAAGAGCCTCGCCAGGCAGAACAAAGTTGCAGACAAAGGCCAAAGCTCAGAGAAGAAGAAGCAGAAGAAGAAAATGAAGAAGCAGAAAATGGACAAACGTGGAAGTCGCGGGAGCGAGAGAGGTTCCTCGGGGACTCTCGCCGGCTGAGCGGCTGGGGGCCCCGACGGCTGGAGTCCGCGAAGATCGGGACCGACCTGCAGGAAACGCAAAGGCCCAGAGAGGGAAAGAGGCAGCAGGCGGAAGCTGGAGGCGAGCTCTGGGCGGCTCCGCCCGTCGGGCGCCTCGGCCCCGCGAAGACCGTCCGGATCCGGCGGCTTTTCCCTTCT
>JAIOJQ010000385.1 GCA_019911865.1 Thermoanaerobaculia bacterium | reverse complement strand
GTCGGGCCTCGCGCGAAACTGTCTCCCCTCCTGCCGGTCGTGGACCCACAGGAAGTCGTCGCGTCGGCCGCTCGGCGTGAAGCCTGCGAGGTAGAAGCCTGGGACGTAGTGATGCGCTCGCGCGACGGGCGCTTGCGCCCGTGCGATCTTCTCCTTCTTGGTCATCGTCGCGGTCCGATTAGCTTGCCCAAAAAGAGGTCGAACGTGCGCGGGACCACCTCCTGGTGGCGCCTTGGGGAGCCTTTCACGTTCGGCTACTCCTCAAGCAACGCCATAATCCAACGAGCAGAGAGGTCAGAACGAGTAGAGTTCTCGGGCTTCCCGAAGGTGTTCGTCCGAGGACAGATTTCGCCTTCTGGCCCTACTTCTCCGCCGCTCCTGATCCGCCTTGGCCCAATTCGAGGTTCCCCCGCCTCTCAACGCCCATCCGCACCTGCCAGGGGCGGGTCCGCCCCGCAAATACCCATCCTCATCCAAGGCCAAGACCCTTCCTCAGGGGCGGGGCGGGCCTGGCGCCTGAAAAGGCGTCGCCCTTGCTTCTGGTCAGCGTGGGTCGCTACGAGGCCGCGCTTCTCGAATCTCCCGATAGGTCTCATTCAGAGCCTGCCCTCCGGCTTTGCCGGCGCCGCCCGCGCCGCAGCTGCGCACGCGGCAGGTGATCCTGCGCACTCGGATGTCTCTCGTTCGCGAAGGACCCTCCGAAAGCCTCGCCGCCGCGCTTTCCCTCCGCGGGTCGGGAGAGCGCTTCGAGAAGAGGCTTCTCGCCTTCGGCTCGCACGGGCGTTGCCCCTTACGGGTCTCGCATCCAAGGACACAGGAGGTCCAAGAAGACCCGGTTCACTCGAATCGCGCCCTGCCCGGGGGCGAGGCGCGATTCGGATGAACCGGATCGAGATAGAGAAGAGAGAGGGCAGCATGCGCCAGTTCGACGACCTGCACATCGACACGACCGACTTCTCCGGTGCTTCGCTCGACGCTCCGTTCCTCGCCAAGCTCGAGGAGCTCGAGCACGACTTCGAGGACGCGGTCGCCAAGAGCACGCTGCCCGAGTGGGAACGCGATCTCGCCAGCTCCGCCCTGCGCGAGAAGCTCGGCGTGGCGGCGCTGCTGTTCGCGGCGCTCCCGGCCCGCGCGGCCCTCGAGACGCTGGCACAGAAGCTGCGCTGCGCGCCCGACGACGACCCGGCCGAGCAGCTCGCCAGCAGCTATCTCGTTCACGCCTTCGCGTGATCGAGCGCTCCCTCAACACGAACACAGCCGATCCGCTCCCGAGGTCGCCCCCTCGCTCAGGCGAAGGGGCGACTCCGGAAGAGCCGAAGCTCGAAACACCAACTTGACACGGAGGAATGCCTCCTCCGGTCGCGACTGCAGGAGTAGGAGAGCGTCATGGCCCAGATCAACAACCAGGTCACCCTGATCGGCAACGCGGTGCGCACCCCCGAGCTCAAGGTGCTCGGTAACGGCACGAAGCTCGCGCACCTGACGGTGGCGACCAACACCGTCTTCAAGGACAAGGCGGGCGTGCGCCAGGAGCGCACGGCCTTCCACGACGTGGCCTTCTTCGGTCGTTCGGCCGAGCGCGTCTGCGCGCTGGTGACCAAGGGGCGCCTCGTCGCCCTGGATGCGGCGCTCAGCTACCGGTCGCTCAAGGCGATCGACGCGAACGGCGTCGAGTTCAACGCCAAGCAGGTCCAGCTGGCCGGCCAGGCCTTCCAGGTGCTCGGTCCTCGCCCGCAAGGCGCGCCGACGCCGGTCGAGGCCGACGCGGGCGAGGTCGAGGGCTTCGAGGAGTTCGACGAGCAGGTCGAGGTCGCGGCCTGAGGCTTCGGCGCCGGCGTCGCGCTACGGCGCGAATACGTCCCGGCCGTCGCGCTCTCTTCTCTCCGGTCCCGACCCGGAGCGAGTGACCCCTCCCCAAGGCTCTCCGCGGCGAAGTCGGGTCGCCCACGACGCTTCACCCCGCCGGGTCCGGGTCCCTCTCTCCCCGGACCCGGCGGGTTCTTCCGCTTGTGGTAGAAAGGAATAGACCCGCGTCGCAGGCGGGAGGGAGCCGAGTATGGATCCTCTGACCAAGTTGGCCGTCGGCGCATTTGTCGTCACGTTTGCAGCGCTGGCGATTCTGCCCCGGTTGCTCTCGAAGCCTTTAGCCCGCCTGCTCGAGCGACGTGACGCTCGAGGCACCCGATAGCCCGGCCTCGACGGTGCCCGACTCCCCAGCAGAGTGGATGGTCTCGCTGACCATCCAGCTCACCATCACCTTTCTAGCTGTACCGCTTGCGATGGGAATCTTCCTTTCGCCAAAGGCCTCGGCGGAGGCCAAGTGCTGGGCCGTCAACACTCTCGCCGGGCTTTTCGGCTACTGGCTCTCCTTTATCAACGCCCGACGCCGGAACTGAGATTCCTCTAGGGGCGCGATCTCGCCGCGCTGCGGCGTAAGCTCCGCTTGCGGGTGGTGACCCCTTGCCGGCCCTACCGAATCCGCATCGCTTCGAACCGTGCGGAACCGTCCTCGCGGTGGAAGCACACTTGGGGGTGTCATGAGCCGCGAGCAACTCCACCAGCTTGTCGATACGCTTCCGGACTCCGAAGTCGACACCGCAACGCGCGTTCTTGCGGCCCTGGGACGCTCTGCGAGCACCGCGCTCGACCGGGCGCTGGCCGCAGTGCCGGTCGAGGATGAGGAGCTCTCGCCTGGAGAGCTTGCCGACCTCGCCGAGTCACTCGCCGAGCCGTCAGACGCGCCCCGTTCGACGTCAGCGGGACTGCGCCGCGAACGCGACCTGGCCTGAGATGGAAGTTCAGTGAACTACCGCGGCGAAGCGGAAGCTTCGCAAGCTCGATCGCGTCTTCCAGAACCAAGTCCTTGATTCCCTCGATCGCTTCGTCACCTCTGGTGTCGGCGATGTGCGCCACTACGAAGGTGCACGGACCCCCACGTTTCGCCTGCGCTCGGGCGACTATCGGATTCTGCGTAGCCACATCGACATCGGGATCGAAGTACTCGCCGTTGGCAACCGCCGAGAAGCCTATCGATAGGTCGACGAGAGCCGCTTTCTGGTGATAACCCTCGCAGTCGCTCCCCTCCGAGCGGCTCGCCGGGGGCTTGCCAACCGACCGTAGGCCGGCGCAGGGTCTCACGGCATCCAGACGGCCAACTCACGCCATCACCTGTTCATGGCGAGCGAGACCTTTCGCCGGCGCTGCTGCGCCCAGCTACGCGCGACGTTGGCCTCGCAGTAGAAGAACTCCTCTATTCCGGCTGACCCGTTTGAGTAACGCGGGGAGATCTCGATTGCCCGCATCGCCCCCCCCCGGCCAGACACCCACGTCGAGCCGAGTCCCGACGCCGCGCGCCGACGGCGCGTCGCGCCCGCCGTCGGATCTTGGACCGGGCGCCTCCCAGCAGGTCCAGGAGGCCCACGATGTCGTATGCCAAGAGTCGTTCCGAACTCCTCGGTTCGCTCCGGTCATCGCCGTCTCGCTTCTCGCTCTGGCTGCTGCGCCGCGAACGGGCAGTGTCGCTGTTCGGTCTGGCCGTCACGCTCGCTCTGGTTGGACCCGCGATCGGCTGGTCGCTCGGACTGCTGCTCGGCTGGATCTTCCTCGAAGCCTTTCCCTGATTCGAAGAGGTTTCTCTTGTCGAGCCCGAGGAAAGCCGGGCGCCCGGGGCGCGTCTTCCTGCGCCCCTCGCCAAGCATCGGGCGCAGGCAGAAGCGCCCAGAAAAGAGGAGATTTCCCATGGAATCCGCCGTGCCGACTCCCGTCGTCTTCTGCGGCCTCCCATGCTCGGCTGAGCTCGCGCGCTACCGCGAGGCGCCTGGCCAGATCGCCATTCGGCTGCGCAGCCTCGAGGATGGCGAGCCCGTCGCCTGCGCGACGGTGGCCCTGCCGGACTTCGCCCTCGAGCCGGGTCACGTCCTGATCAAGGACTACTCGGAGAACACCGGAATGCTCGCAGCGTTGCTCGCCAGCGGACTCGTGCGCGACACGGGCCAACGCGTTCGCTCCGGGTACGTCTTGCTGCCGATCTGCGAGCTGCGCGTCCCGGCGCCCTAGCGCGCCGGCGGACTGAGCTGAGCCACTCCAGCTGCCCTTCTCTCTCCCCTTTCTCGCGGGGGTGCGCGGCGCGGCCCCCGCGAGAAAGGGTCTCGCGCGGCAGGCCGAGAGGAGGCCGTCGAGGATGTCCGGACTCATCCGCTTCATCCGCCGTCGCAACCGGGAGTGGGGAGCGCTCTTCGCCGAGCTCGGCCACCGCAGGAGCGCGGCGGCCGCCTGGCCGGCCGTCGCGCTGCCCTCACGCTTCTGGATCGCCGCACTCGCCGGCCTGCTGCTCGCCCCGCCGGCCGGCGAGCTGCTCGGCTTCCTGCTCGGGTGGCTTGGCTGAGGGGCGGCACGTGGCTCGAGGATCGCAGCCCTTCCCGCCGGCGGGCTTTGCGAGGCCGCGCGCCTCGCCGGCAAGCTCGATGGGGGCTGGGCCTTCTGTTCTGCGGGGAGGTGCCGTATACTTCTAATGCCTACCATGCTCCGGAGATCTCCCATGGACACCGCCAAAGTCTTCTGGACAGGCCGCTCGCAGGCGGTGCGGCTTCCTCGCGCCTACCGGTTCGATGCGAAGGAAGTGCGGATCCGCAAGGTCGGCAACACGGTCGTGCTCGAACCGATCCCGGACAACTGGGACTGGCTCCGTTCTCTCCAGGGACCTTTCGACGACGACTTTCTCGCGGCCGTCGAAGAGGAGTTGCCGCTCGTCGAAAACCCCGAACTCGAGAAGCTGTTTCGATGATCCGCTACCTGCTCGATACGAATGCCGTCGTCGACGCGCTGCGGGATTCCTCGTCGACAGTCGCCCGCCGCTTGCGGCGTCAGGCGCCGGGTTCGGTGGGACTGCCGTGCCTCGTGCATCATGAGCTCCACTATGGCGCCCTCAAGAGCTCTCGATCCGAGGCGGAGTTGCGAAGGATTCAGAGCCTCGCATTCCCCGTGCTCGAGCTGCTTCCCGAGGATGCCGAGGCGGCCGCCGAGATTCGGCTTCGCTTGGTCCGGTCGGGCCAGAACATCGGGGCCTATGACCTGTTGATTGCCGCCCAAGCGCAGATTCGGAAGCTGACTCTGGTGACCCGGAATCTGCGCGAGTTCACCCGGGTACCCGAGCTCAAGATCGAGGACTGGTCGGTCGCGAGCTGAAGGCGTCCTCGCAGCGCACAGCACTTTCCGGCTGACACCCCGAGCGCTTTGGCAGTTGCTCTCGCGCCGGAGTCTCGGCGTGCGCCGGTAGCGTGTCGCTCACCTTCTGCCGGGCCGTCGCAGAAGGAGGCCTTCCGGACGTCGGGCTGCTCGCGCTGCCGCTGGGCGCTCCGCTCCAGTAGCCGGGGGGGTCCACCCGGGGGCCGGAGCTTGCCTTCCGCGGCTCGGCAAGCTCCGCCGCTCGCGTCCTCCGCGGTCTCCCCTCGGGTCCGATCGGAGGCGGCCCCAGGGCGCGCTCCCCGCCACTGCGCTGCGATCTCTCCTGCAACGGCCAAGACCTGAAGGACGAAGGAATCCTCTCGGTTTTTTCCCCTCACGTCCTCTTTTCTGCTGGGGGCGCCTCCGGGCGGCTCGCCGAAAGGCAGGCCGCTCCGCCCACGAGTCGCGCCAGCGATGAGACGTACTGGCACGCCTCGTGGCAGACGCTCCGCAATCTGATCTTCATGGCTCGCCGCCCTCCGGCTCAGCTTCCCGTCCGTCCGCCCTGCCCGCCTCTCGGCGGGCGAAGACGGGCAGGACGGACAGACGGGAAGCCGAAGACGCAGAAAAGAGGACGTGAGGGGAAAAGGATTTTTGAACCGGCGGCACTCCAGCCAGCCGGAACCGAGAGAGAGGAAGCAAGCCATGAACACGAACCCGACCGCCACCGTGAAACTCGCCGGAGTCTTGATCCAGAAGAAGGAGGAACGCTCCCCCTTCCGCAGCATCCGCCGCGCCGGCCGCCGCGTCGAGCGTTTCGACGAGGAGCTCGGCGCTTACGTGCAGGAGATCGCCGAGGAGCGCCCGGACCTCGTCCTGTTTACCCTCGTCCAGCGCTCGAAGGAGAACCCCGACGCGCCGCCCGTCTTTCTCAACTGCGCCGCCGAGTACCTGCCCCACGACCTCGAGCGCGGCGACCTCGTCGAGATCACCGCCGCGCGCGAGGTTCGGACCTACACCGACAAGGCCGGCAAGAAGCACACCCGCCCGCAGTGGAACGTCGGCGCCCACCGGCTGATCTTCGCCGCCGCGGCTTTCAAGGCTACCGACCGCAACGAGCAGGGACCGCGCGCCAAGAGCTACGACGGCCCCGGAGAGTACGCGCCCAGCTCGCCCAAGATGCCCGACACCACGGCCGAGGCCGAGCGCCGCGAGATCGCCCGCCGCGCCGCCGAGAAGCAGGCCGCCGAGCAGTGGGTCCGCGCCTGCCGCGAGGAAGTCGCCACCGCCCACGCCGCCCGCAAGGATGCCGAGGCCGCCGGAGCCCCCGCCGAAGAAGTCGAGAGCCTCAAGGCCGCCGAGATGGACGCTCACCGCGCCGCCAAAGCCGCCGAAGCCGCGTTCGATCGGCTCCGGTAGCGCTTCCCGAAGCACCCCTTCTCCCTGCCCGATCGAGGGGCGGGAAAAGGGCCCATACCTAACGCTCGGACCCCATCCGTTCGCCCGGCCCCTGTGAGCCTGCAACCTTTTCTGCCCACGGTTCTTAGCGCGCTGTGTTACACTGCGTTAAGGTAACGCCAGATAACACAAGAATTCTTGAAACCGCGTCTGAGAGGGCACCCATGGCTTCGCGAAAGAAACCGCCAGCGTCCAGTTTGCCGGCCGCAAGTTCCGGTCCGAAACGGCCCCGGCACGCCTGGTCGGACAGCAAGAACCGGGTCAGCCTCTACCTCGACGCCGATCATTTCCAGGAGCTCGCAGCCGAGGCCGAGGCAATGCATCGACCGGTCTCGCAGCACATCCAGGATCTGCTGCGCATCGCGCGCGCCGCCGCGCCCGACACCGACCTCATCCGCGTCCCGAAGGCCGACCTCGAACCGTTTCAGGCCGCGGCCCGGTCGGCGGGCGTCTCGCTGAGCCGTTACGTTCAGCGGGTCCTCAACGAGTACCACGAGCACTGGATCCTGATGCTCCCGGACTCGCTGCGTCGCGAGGCTCATGCCGAGGCGAGCCGGCTCAACCTGCTGCTCGAAGACTGGGTCACCCTGACTCTGCGGCGGGCTCTCGAGCAAGGTGGCGGCAGCCTCGCGCAGGTGTTGCGAGCCATCGAGACCCAGACGACCTTCCTTACCCTCGCCCTTCAGGCCCACGGGCTCGGGGGCAAGGCCATCCCCATGGAAACGATCACCCAGCTCGCTGCCGATGCCGAGCGCATCGTCGCCGAGAAGTACGTGGGCAACTCCCCCACCCGCGGCTGAGGCGTCCAGCCGCGCGCACCCGTCAGAGGCGGGGTTGCGTCTCTGTGTTGCCTAGCGTTGCGTTATCGCATAACGTAACGTTATGGGCGTTGTGCACGGAACGGGCGGCCTCTCCGCGGGTCACGCCAAGAGCTACTACCGCGAGCAGCTCGCCCAGGGCGCCGCCGAGGTGGCGCCCTCGCTCCGACAAGATGTCGCCGCCGCGACCGCGGCGGTCGACGCGGCCCTCGCCGAAGAGGCGCGGCCCGGCTGGGTTCGTGCGGGCCGTCCGGGCCCAGCCGACCCCGACTCCCCCAACCTCCTCCCGGTCGGTCGCTCTCCCGAGTCTCTGACTCCGGGCGAAGCGGTGGCCCTTGCCGAGCTGCGCCAGATCACAGCCCACCTTCAGGCGCACGGCGTTTACCTCGGGATCGGGAGCACTGGGCCGGGACAAGCCTCGGGTCCTTCCGTGAGAATCGGCGGCGAGGAAGTCCTTCGGCTCACCTCGGGTGGAATCCTCTACGAGCAGTCCAGAGGTTTCGAAACTCGGCGCTGGTGGATTCCGGCGACTCCGGAAACGCTCGCGGCCTTCTCCTCGCGAATCCAGGCGCTCTATCCGGAGTTCGACCCGGAGGCTCGCCATCTTCCGGTCCCGCAATCGGGTGAGCCCCGGGACGCACTCGCACCTCTTCTCACCCGCCTTCAAGCCAGCTCGCCGCTGGCCGAGCCCGGCGTTCTCGCCGAGTCGGGTCTCACGGGGTTTGCCATCCCTCTCGGGGGCGGCCGCGAGCTCATCCTGCAGCCGGGCGCGGCGCTCTTGCTTCAAGCCGCAGCCGACCCATCGAGCGCCAGCTTCGGCGCCCTCGAAGTGCGCAGGCTCGAGCTCGCTCCGTCCGAGCTCGGCGGCGTCCTTGCGGACGCCCAGCTTCGGGGCCTGGCTCCCGTCTTCCGAACTCCCGGCTCGCCTCCGCCGTTCGTTCCGGGCGAGAGCACGGGCCTCATGCTCGATTCTGGGGAGGGGTTGTGGACCGGCAAGCTCGCGGCTCGCCTCGGCCTTTCGTCCGACGAGCCCATCGAGGCGCGAGCCTTCGAGAACCTCGCAGAAGGGCGAAGCCCCGACGGAGCTCGGACACTCGCGCAACCTGCGCGCGGCGAGACGCCCGAGACCCGGCGCGCCGGCTTCGACTACATCTTCGCCCCGGACAAGTCGGTCTCCGTCCAGGCGCTGCTCGGTGAGGACTCCCGCATCCTCGAAGCCCATCGGCGAGCCGTACTCACCGCTCTGGCGGCGATGGAGCGCGACGCCGGCACCGAGTCGAGACGTGCCTTCGTCGCGACCGGAGAGTTCCTGGTAGCCCGGTTCGACCACGGCTTTTCCCGGGCACTCGATCCGCAGCTGCATACCCACGCCTTCGTGCTCAACCTCGCCCGTCGGGGTCGAGGTTACGGTCCGCTCAATCCGCTTCTCATCCGGCAGCACGTTCGCCACTACGAGCAGCTCTACTCCGCGCAGCTTGCCTCCGAGCTTCGCGCGCTGGGCTACCGCGTCGAGATCGACCCCCAAACGCTCGTCGCTCGCCTCGCCGATGTTCCAGAGAGCGTCGCTCGAGCCTTCTCCTCACGTGCGACCAAGATCACCGCGGCGCAAGCCGAGCGCATGCGCGCGGCCGGCTTGGATCCGTCCAGGACCACCCCACGGACCCGCCAGCAGCTGCGCGACCACGCCGTCTTGACGACCCGCGAGGCCAAACCCGGGCGCATCCGCTGGGAAGCCCTGATCCCGCAGTGGCAACAGAAGGGGCGTCAGCTCGGATTCGATGCGCTCTCGCTCTCCCGCGCCGCCCGCGAGCGAAGCCTGGCGCTCGACCCGGACCGTCGCGGCACCCTCGTCATCGCCGGCGAGGATCCGAGCGAACCCGCACCCCCTCGGGCCGAGGCGACCGCCTTGCTCGCGGTCGAGAGCGCCGACCACATCGTGCTGCCCTCCGGCACCGGCCTTCGCGCCAAGGCCGTGCGCGCCGTCGAGCACCCTTCCTTTCTCGATCGAGTGGCCAGGCGTGTCTCTTCCCTTGCCCGATCGGAGGGCCGCGGTCAGGCGCTTCTGCTGGTGGCCGACTCGGCGCGAGGCACTCTCGCGGTCCGCAGTCCCGAGCAGTTCGCGGCATCCGCTCCGGCTGCCGAGATCCTGCTCGCCTCGATCACGCAGCCACCTCACGGCATCTTGCTCGAAGCTCATGCCCGGCAGATTCAATCCGACGCCCTCACGGCGCTGGCTGCCTCCCACCCTGGAGCGTTTGCGGACGAGGCTCGGCAGACATTCGGACTCGATACGCCCGGGGTCACCCTGGCTCCGCCTCCCGGGACGCGAGGATCGAGCGCGTCGCAACTGCGTTCCTCGCCCGCCAGCCCGGACGAGAGGCGGCCTTTGCCGCCGACGGCCAAAGCGAGCGTCGAGTACGCCGTAGCCCGCCTGGCCGAGCGCAACTCCGTCTTCTCCCGCGGCGAGCTCCAGAGGACCGCCTTGATTCGGCTCTTGCGAGTTTCGGGCCTTCGCCAGGACGAGGCGATCCGCGCCACGACGCGCGCGGTCGACGCGGCGATCGCGCGCCGGCTCCATGGCCTGCTGCCGCACTCGAAAGACCAACTGACCACGCAAGGGGCGCGCGCGGCTGAAACCGACAACTACAGCCTCATGACGCAGCTCATGGCCCGGCCGCAGGCAATCGCGCCCGCGACCGTGCGGGACCTTGAATCCCTTCGCCGCTGGTACCAGGAGCAGCAGGCCGCAAGTCCCGAACCGGCCGCCCTCAAGAACCTGACCGACCAGCAGCTGCTCGCCCTCGGCCAGGCGCTGCGGGGCACGAGTTCGATCGCCATGCTCGAGGCCGGCCCCGGCGCCGGAAAGTCTCGATCACTCGAAGCGCTGCAGGCGCTCGCCCGGCGCGAGGGCTGGACGGTCCGCTTCTTTGCGCCAACCCGGCGCGCGGTCGAATCTCTCGGCGAGTACGGCGTCGGAGCCGAGACGGTACAGGGCTTCATCCGGCGGCCACTGCCGAAGGATCTGGCCTCGCGGGAGCTCTGGATTCTCGACGAGGTCGGCCAGACCGGTCAGGAGGACTGGAATCGATTCGCCCGCATGGCCCTTCACGCCGGCGCCAAGGTCTACGCGGTGGGCGATCGCCAGCAACATCACGCAGTCCCCGCGGGCTCGATCCCCCAGCAGCTCTCGGCTTTCGGCGTGCCGATCTACCGGATCCAGGAGCTCAATCGCCAGCACGCGCCCGATCCCACGAGTCGACGCGCCCCGGCCGATGCCAATGCGCTGCGCGTGGCTGCGTTTGCCACGCACCAGCGGCCCGGCAGGGCCCTCTACGAGCTGCGCGCGACCTCTCGATCGGACTCCGCTCTCGTGACCCGCCGCCGCGAACTTTTGGCCTTTGTCGCGGCTCGGGGGATCGAGCGCACCCGAGAGGCGCTCTGCGCCCTGCCGGAGCTCGGCTCGGCCGAAGTTGCCAAGAAGCGCGAGAAGCTCACCGGGCGACTCGAGGACTACCGAAGCCTCGCTCGGCCCGATACGGCCGCCCGCAACCTCATCGTCGTCCAGGACCCCTACGTCCAGCGCGAGGCTGTCGCGGCGCTCTACCTGGCAAACCCTCCGGAACGGCGCGACGAGAGCCTGGTGGTCTTTCCGACGCACGCTGCGCGCGACGAGTTCGCTGGAATCGTCCGGGAGCTCCGGCTCGGGCCTCTTGGAGAGCTCGATCCACGCCGCGGTCAGATCTCACTCTTGCGGCTGCGGGATCTCTCCTGGACGGCAGCGGACTCCGGCGATATCTCGGCTTACCTTCGCGCCAACAACTCCCGAGATCCGCATCCGCTCTTTCTCCACTTTCCAACCGGCCACGGCGATCTTCGGCTTCGCCGGGACTCCTATGTCGAGGTCCGGCGGGCCGATTCCAACACCGCGAGCGTGACCCTCGCGCTTCCCGACGGCACGGAAGCCACGGTCTCCGTTCGAGAGCTGTCGGGCCAGGTGTCCGCGCTCGAGATGTCCAAGCTCACGCTCGTCGTCGGCGACCGCGTGCAGTTTCGCAAGACCGAGAGAGCCGAGAGCATCAACAACGGCGACCTGGCCACGCTCGTCGAGGTTCGGCCGGACCCAGCGAGTGCCAGCGAGCAGATCGCCGTCTTCGAGCTCGATCGACGCCGAGCCCATGGCGAGCCGATCCGCGTCCAGCTTTCCTCGCAGCATCTGAATACGTTCGACTTCGGCTATTCGGTCACTTCGCACTCGGCCCAATCCATCACCAAGGACGAGGTCCTGGCGGCCTACCACACGGGAGAACAGGCCCAGGTGCTCTCCTCGGCCAACCCGACCGTCGACTTGACCCGCTCGAGGTACCACGTCGCGGTCGTCACGGACGACCCACAGCAGCTCGCCACCCTGTTCGAGGCGCCCCACCTTCGTCCGATGGCTCTGGCGGCAAGCTCGAGTTCGGGAGCCGCGGCGGCACCGCTTGCCAATGGCATCGTCCGCGACGAGGGCCGCGCTCGCGCCGCGACCGAGCAGCTGATCGCCTCGCTCGCCGCGCACGCCCGGCCGCTCGACGCGATGGATCAGGAGACGCCGGGCCTGAGCCACCTGGCCTACCAGGCCTGGACGCGCTTCGAGCAAGCGAGCGAGGCGGAGCAACGCCTGCGGGCGTGGACGACGCTTGCCGAGGCGCTTCGGGGTCAGTACACAAGCGTTCACCGGGATCGAGCCGACGATCTTCGGCGCCTGCCCTCACCGGTGGTTTCCGCCTTCGCGTCCTGGCAGATGGAGCGGTCCGGCGTGCCCTCACGCTACCTGCTCAACGCCGAGGCGACGCTGGCCTTCGCCCGGGAGATTCACCGCGAACTTCGCGCCACGGTCCCTCCCGGGCTCACGCGAACGGAACACCAGCGACGCCTTCTCTACGGCTCGATCAATCTCGAGAACGTCGAGGCCGCCGCCGTGGCGGGCGACCTGCCGCGCTACATGGAAAGCGTCGACACCGTGCGGCAAATGCTCGCGCTCGACATCCCCGCCCTCGATCGACCCGAGGAGTCGAAAGGACTTCTTCTCGGACGCCTCGAGGCCCTCGAGAGCACCGACACACGGCTTCGCGCCGAATGGATCGCCGCCACGCTTTCGCCAACTGTCGCACTGACTCCGGAGGATCTCCGCTATGTCCGGCTCGAACGGTCCCTTCGCCAAGACGACTCACCTCCCGACGGTCCCGATCCATGGCCAATCGGCACCAGTGGCCACGGAAACCCCGGCGGCAGCGCCGGAGGCGGTTCTGGGCCTCCTCCAACACACCCAGGCTCAGGTGGAGGAGACGCTGGGTCTCCAGGCAGAGATCGTCCAGGCACTCGCGAGGCTGCTGATGACCTCCGAGAGTTCGACCGACGACCTGGGCACCGTCGCTCCCCGCCTCCAGAGGATCGAGGAGCAGGTCCAGAAGCTGGCGACGGCCTTCGAGTTGCCCGAGCATCCGGGAGAGACGCCGCAGACGCTCTCGGCGCAGCTCGCCAAGGTGGACGCGGCGATACCGACGATGACCTCGGAGTTTTCGAAGCTGCGCGAGCGCGTGCAGGACGGTCTGAACAAGGCGCTCCAGCACCAGACGCTCCTGCGCAAGGAGGCCAACGAGCACAAGCAGGCTCTCAAGATCGCTCTGGCGCCGAGCAAAAGGTTCTGGGCGGAGTACGCGGCGGCGGCGCTGCTGCTGCTGATCCTGGCGATGGTCGGGGGCTGGCTCGGCGGTTGGTTCGCGGTGGCGAGCTACAAGAAGGCGCTGCTGGAGCCGCTGCCGGCGATCGATCGGGCGACGAGCGAAGCCCCAGCGCCGGGCCGCTGAGCGAGCCTGCGCCCTCGCCCCCCGTTTCCCCACCAACTGCAGGAGTTCCATCGATGAGCGGGCCTTCCTCGCCGTCCAGTCCCGAGTCGCGCGCGCTCTCGAGGCGCGTCTACGCCCCCGACGCGGTCGACCAGGTTCGCCGCCTGCTCGACTCGGGTGGCTTCAAGCCGACGGGCCCTTCCCACCAGTTTCAGGCCTTCTGCCCGGGCCACAAGGACGGCGCCAAGAGCGGCCGCCGAAGTCTGTCGATCGGTACCGGCGGCGATGGCAAGCCGCTACTCCACTGCTACGCCGGCTGCAGCCACGAGCGCGTGCTGGGCGCTCTCGGCGTCAGCTACGACACCTTCAAGAGCGACGCGCCCTCGTTCGAGGTCCGGCGCAGTGAACCCTCGAGGCACGAGGTCGAGCGCAGTCCCGTCGCTTGGACGCCGATGAAGGCCTGGCCGGATCCCTACAAGCTCCGGCATCCGACTTTCGGTACGCCGCAGCACGTCTGGGCCATTCGAGATCGAGACGGGAACCTCTTTGCCTACAAGGCGCGTTGGGACAAGGACGCGCCCGGCAACGAAACCGGCACCAAGCAGGTCCGTTGGTTTCGCGGTGGCTGGTCGCTCAATCGCCGCGGAACGCCCGAGGCCGAGAAGCTCCACGCGGCCGATGCGCCTCTTTACCGCTCGGAGGTGGCCTTCAATCCGGCCCGTCCGGTCTTTCTCGTCGAGGGCGAGAAGGCCGCCGACGCCCTTGCCGCACTCGGCCTCCAGGCCTACGGCACGCACAGCGCCTCGAACCGACCCCAGCAGCGCAATCTGGAGTTCCTGCGCGGCGCCTCGGTCATCGTCTGGCCCGACAAGGACGAGGCCGGCGCGAGGCAAGCCGCCGCCGTGGGCGGCGCCCTCGGATCCATTGTCTCCAAGGTATCCATTGCCACGGCGCCTGCCTGGCTTGCGCCCAAAGGGGACGCAGCCGACTACGTGGAGAGGCTCGCTTCGGAAGGGCTTGATCCTCGCGCCATTCGGTTCCGACTGCGTGACGAGCTCGAGCTGCGATCCGAGTCCGAGCCCACTCGGCGTTCTGCCCACGAGGCCGTTCCGAGAGTCGCTGTCGGCGCGCCGCTCGCCGGATGGACCGAGCCAGCGGCGCCGCCTGCCGCCCCGACCGAGGTCCTCTCGGCCCCCTCAACTACACTCAGGAGCCCCGATGAACCCGCCGACCCCCGATTCCAAGCCGCTTCCAACTTGGGAGGAGTACCTCGCCCAGAGGCCCCCGGAGCTGCGAGCGAAGCTCGAAGAGACCGGCCCGATGGGCGTCCTCGCGCTGTCCCAGGCCTTGGGCTACCCGCCACCGTTTTCGTATCCCCCGACGGAGTCCCACTACCGGTCCCCGGACGATCCTCCTACCGAGGACAAGCCGTAGCCGATGACCTGTCCGTCGACGGACGACGTCGCGGACTGGTCGCTGGTATCAACTTCACGCAGCACCGCGAACTCGCCGAACAGTTCGCCGCATCGCCGGGGCCTCACTCGAAGGAAGTCGTCGAGCTCGAGGTCTCGATTGCCCGGCCGTTTTCGCTCCTCCACGGCTACCCGGCCGACTACCTAGCGACGCTGGATCCGGCCGCCGTCGCTCTCGCTCGCGAGCGTGGGGACCTGCTTTCTGGAGACCGCATCGCGGGGGCCTCCTTTCTCGACGCCGCCGGCGCGGCCTTCGCCCGCTCCCGCCCCGGTTTCGATCTCGACAACGACGATCATCGCGCCGAGGCCATGATGGCCGTTCGCGATCGGCTGCTCGCCGGCGGCTACGACTCGACCTATTCCGTCCAAAGTGGCCAGCACATTTGGGCTGCCCTCAACGCCGGGCAGGTACGCCGCATCGACTCACCCGCCCGGGCTCGGGAGGAGCCTGCTCCAGAGGCAACGGCCAAGACCCGTGAGGGAGAAGCTCGCCCACCCGGCAGGTCGCCGGTAGCCGCACGGATGGCCGATGCCCCCGACGTGCTGGACCTGACCGAGTTCGATGCGTCCTTGCCCGTGGCGCCCGCCTCGGCGCGGTCGACCGTGGCTCCGGTCGAGCGGAGCGCAACTTCCGCGGGCCTGGTCGTCGACGACGCGCGCCAAGCCCTCGCGGGGCGACGCGTGCTCGTAGTCGGTGACGTCCACGGTGAGCTCGGGACACTCAAGCGCGCGCTCGAGCGGCTGGAGTTTCGCCCGGACCGGGGCGATGTGCTGGTCTCGGTCGGCGACCTGGTCGACCGGGGGCCTGACTCGAAGCAGGTGCTCGACTACGTCCAGAGTCTCGGCGAGAGCTTCCTGGGCGTTCGCGGAAATCACGAACAGCGGCTGCTGGCACTTCACGGGCGCGAGAAGGAGGGGATGTTTCTCGGCAGCGGTCTCGCTGCGACTTTCGAGAGCTTCGGCGCGGAGTCCGGCTCGCGCACGGTTCCCGACAGCTATCTCGACTTTCTCGGGCGCCTGCCGCACGCACTGCGCCTGCCGCAAGGTCTCGTCGTTCACGCGGGACTCTCCCCGGGTCGCTCGTTCGAGGATCAGGAGCCGCAAACCGTCCTGTCGATTCGGAATGTCGCCCGAGCCGACGGGGCGAAGGTCCCGTGGTGGCAGGCTGGCGAGCCGCCGGTGTCCGAGCGTGTCTTCTTCGGTCACACGCCGATCGAGTCCGGCGTCGCGCCGGCAACCGATCGGTTGATGGCTCTCGATGGCGGGGCGACCCACGGCGATCAGCTGCGCCTGTGGGACTCTGGTGACGGCCGCGTCCACGCCTTCGCGGTCGCAGAGCTCGCGCCCGAGCGTGCGCGCCAGGCGGCCCCTCCCCCGGAGCCGTCCGCCCTTCCGGCCGTGGAGCAGCAGGCGCCCTCACCCGGTTCGCCGGGCGAGCCGCCCGGCAGTTCCGGGGCTTCCCGGCCGCCCCAGCCGCCCGAGCCTCCCCGAGTGCCTCCGATCCCGCACCTGATGACCGAGGCGGCGAGGGTCCAGGCCGAGAGCCCGGAACTGTTCGCCAGATTCGCTCGGGAGACGGAGTACCTCGAGCGCTACGGCAAGAGCCGGGAGGCCTTCGTTCAGAACGCCGAGGCCATCCTGAAGAGCCAGAAGATCGAGGGCTCCCATCGGCCGACGAACGATCCGGAGGTGGCCATCGCGCGCTCGCTCGCCGAGCTTTCCGAGCGCTCGCCTGCCTTCGCGTTCGACGAGGTGCTGACTCGCGCCTGGGTGCATACGGGAGGAAGCGTCGCGCTCGAAGCGCTCGATGAACAGCTTCACCGGAGGGCCGACGTCGTCTTCTCGCCCGACGGCTCGCGCCTTGCCCGCGTGGACAACTACGCCGAGGAGCTCTACGTGGCCGCCCAGATCGCCCGCGGCCGCGACGTCGAACCGATCGTGCCCGCCTCGGCGCGGCCGCAAGAGCTGGAAACCCGGCTCCGCGGTGCGATTGCCGATCCGGCCGATCGCGCTGCCGTCGCCGAGGTCCTCGAGAATCGACATCAGTTCTCGTTCGTCACGAGCCGCGATGGCGGCGCGCAAGCGTCCGCGGCCACGCCCTTTGCGGTGGGTCTCCACCGCGAACTCGCGCGGCGCGGCTGGCATCCCGTGCACGTGACAACCGGCTTCGAGCAGCGCGGCGAACTTCTCGAGGCCGGCATTCCCGCCGGACAGATCGCCTCGCGCCGGTACTTCCTCGAAGGCGGCGGCTGGGCGTTCGGGGCTGGGCGGGTTGCGCCGGTAGCCATCGTCCACGGCGCCGAGCGGCTCGCGGTCCACGAGCTTCGCGGCCTGGTCGATCGCGCTCATGCCGGGGGGTTGCGAGTGGTCTTCGCCGCGCGGCACCCCGAGCTTTCCCCCTTCGCTGCTCGGGGGCCGGCCCTGCTGGCGGCCACAGCCGGCGAGCGCTTGATTCCGGCCGCGGAGCGCCGCTACGCCGGCTCGGCCCTGGCCGCGCTCTGGCGCCGCCCGACCGCCAACGATCCGGGCGTTCAAGTTTCGGCCGCCCTCTCGGCGGCGCTTGCGGGCTCACCTGCGCGGGTCCGCGTGGTCGAGGTCGACTCCGACCGCGAGGTACGCGCGACCTCGACAGCGCTCGCCGCTCCCGGGCCTGCGCCCGCTCTGCTCGTCACCAACCTCTCGCTCGACGCCGACCGCGCCGGGCAGGTGCTTGCCGAGCGCACGGACACGGTCCGCGCCCATCTCCACCGCGCCGGCCGCTTGAACCTCGATGAGCAGGTCCGGGTCGAAGTCCGGGAGAAAGTGCCGGCCCTCTCGCCCGAGACCCTCCGGGCCGAGCACTGGCGCCCCGGCGACTGGCTCTACCGGCGCGAACCGGGCGGGTCGATGTCCGCCTTCCGCCTCGTCGCCGTGGACCGGGAAGGGCAGCAGCTCGCCGCCGTGGCCTCCGGACAGGGGGTCGGCGGAAACGCGGTCCGGATCGAACGGATCGCGCCCGCCGAGGCTGCCCACATGGTCACGTATCGCTCGGCCGAGCGCAGCTTTGCGCAAGGCGACTTCGTCCGGTTCCGCTCCGAGCCGGGAGGGCCGCTCGAGTCCGGACGCATCGCGGGCTTCGACCCCCGAGGCGGAATCCGGATCGAGGGTGGGCCCAAGGACGGGCCGACGCCGCTTCTCGAGCTCGACCACCACTACGTCGCCCATGCGCGCAGCGGCGAGCACCTGGCCCTCGGCGAGGGCCGACCGATCGTGGTTGAAATCGACGGACCCCGCTACGCCGGCCAGATCCAGCGCCTGCTCGCCGGCACGCCGAACGAGCAAGTCGAGCTGGTCTTCGGGAAAAGCGAGCGCGATCTGGCCGTCGTACTCGACCGCCCGCAGAATCTGGGTTCCCAGCTCGCCCTTGCGGTCGTTCACCAGGCGCGCGAACCCGAGCTTGCCCGCGAAGGCCCTGCCGCCGTGCGCCAAGCCCCGGAGGCCTCGGAAAGGGCTGCGCAACCGGCTCGGCCGACGCTGGAACGGCTCGACCACGTGGGCTCAGCTGCACCTGCTCCGGGACCTTCTGCGCCAACGCTCGAGGTGCACCGTCCTGGCGCAGCTCCTCTTACGTCGGCTTTGGCCCTTCCCGATTCCTGGGAAGGTGCCCGGGACGAGATTCTCCGGCTCTCCTCGAGGATCGTCGAGATGGAACAGGTTCGCGAGCAGTTGGAGCGTTCGGGCAAGGACCTGGCGCGCGAGCAGAACCGCTCTCTCGGTGCGCGTCCAGCGCCCGCCGAGGCCGCGGAGCGATTCGAGAAGCGGCTCGGCGAACTTCGCGCCGAGGGTGCGAGCTTCGACCTTGAGGCCGCCGAGGCTGCCCGCGCAGCGCGCCACCTTCCGGCCGAGGCGTACACGCCGGCGGCGGTTGCCGCCGCCAGGACGGCTCGCATCCTGACGACGGCTCAGATCGCGTTCCATGCGGCCGAGCGGCTCCTCGATGACGATCCGGAGCGGCTGACGCGAAGCGCCGTCGCCACGGCGAAATCCACCTCCCTGTCGGCCACGCGCTCGGCGCTCGGCGCGCTCGCTCGCGACCGTTCGGTCGCCTTGCAGCCGGGTGTCACCCGGGACGCTCCGAGTCCGGCTCGCGCGCCTTCCCTTCCAGGCACGCGAGGACCGAGCGCGGCGCTGCCGCGTCCCTCGCCCGGCGGGAAGGCCCCCGGGGCGGGCGCCCAAAGCCCGGTGTCCACCGCGGCGAACGCCGCCCTTTCCGCTCTCAACTTCACTCAGACGAGTCGCAGGGTCCAGGGGGCTCTGGAGCGGCTCTCTCAGGGTCAGGCCCAGGAGATCGTCCGGCTGGCGAGCCTCGTCGCCCGCGAGGGGGTTCAGAAAGCGATGACTTTCGTCGCGCCCCAGGTCAAACCGTTCGTCTCCGCCGCGCTGGCTGCCGGTCGCACGGCCGCGGCGGCCGCGCGTGCCATTGCCGCTCCGTCGAAAGGAATCAGCCGGTGAGCCAAGCCCGACTGCCCCTCGCCTATCTGTTTCCACGGCTGCGCCGCACCTTCGTGACGCCGCTTTCGCGCGTCGCCGCGATCGCCATTCCGCTTGGCGTCGTGGGCCTTTTGCTCCTTGCCGCGCTCACCCCGCGCGCGGCTACCGCGCCGCCCAAGCCGAAGTCGGCCAAGGCCGAGGCCAAGCCGCGCAGCTCCGGCGGACCGCTGGGCGCACTCGTGGCTTCGACCAAGGCCCAGAGAGCCCAACCCAGGCGAGCGGGCCAGCGAGGCGAGGTCGACGCCTTTCCTCTCGTCCTCATGGGGCTTGCCGTCGTCTTCTTCGCGCTCACCAAGGTCAAGCGGGGCCGCAAGCTTTCGGCGTCCGGCCAGTCGGATACCTTCGGCTCTTCGCGCTGGGCCCGTCCCGACCAGTTCCTCGATCCCGGGTACGGCTTGGTCGTCGGGACGAATCCACGCGGCGAGCTGCTGCGCGCCGACAGCGAGGCCCACGTGCTCACCTGCGCCTCGACCGGCGCGGGCAAGGGCGTCTCCCTGGTGATTCCGAACCTGCTCGCCTACGCCGGCGGGTCCGTCATGGTGACCGACCTCAAGGGCGAGAACTTCGCCGTCACGGCGAGGTACCGGGCTCGCTACCTGGGGCAGACGATCGTGGCCTTCGACCCGTTCGACGCCCTCGGACGGCTCGGAATCAACGACCTCGAGGACTACCTGGGCGTGGGCTCCGACCAGCCCGGTCAGGAGCGCCTGCGGGGCACCCCGGAAGGGCACGCTTGGGATGCGGTGCTCAAGCCTCAGCGCGCCTGCTACAACCCGATGGACTGGCTCGATCCGGCCACCGACACCTGCGTGGACGATGCCGCGCTCCTGGCCTCGATCCTCGTCCCGCAGGCGCTCCACGCCAACAGCGAGCCGTTCTGGACGGAGCAAGCCGAAGCGCTCCTGACCGCCTTCATCCTCTGGGTCGCGACGATCTATCCGAAGGGCGATCCGTGCCGAACCCTGATCGAGGTGCGCCGCCTGCTCTCGCTCGGAGGCACCGAGCTGATCCATCAACTGCGCGCCATGGCCCGGGTGCGAGCGCAGTCGGCCAGGTCGCTCCAGATGGACGACCAGGAACGGGAAGAAGAGGCGCAGTTCGTCGGGACGAAGCAGGACCAGCGGCGAGCCAAGTCCGGCCCGGACTACATCCTGCGGCACCTGGTAAACACCACCAAGCGCGGACTGCCGGCCCGAGGCCAGGCTGAGCTCCTGCTCCACATCCGGTCGCTGGTTGCGGGCACCGGCCCGGTGGCCACCGTCCTCGAACGGCTCCAGTGGAGCGCCGACCGCATCCGCGCCCAGGACGAGAAGACCCGCTCGGGCATCTTCGCCACTGCCGACCAGCACACGCGCTTTCTCGATTCGCCGGCGATGGTCGAGAGCCTCTCGAAGACCTCCTTCGACTTGTGGCAGCTCGGCCTCATCCCGTCGACGGTCTACCTCGTGCTGCCGCCAGATCGGCTGGCCTCCCATGGCCGCTGGATGGCGCTTCTGATCGGTTCGGCGCTGCGCGGATTGCTGCGCCGGCCCAAGGAAACCGTGGGGAGGGTACTGTTTCTGCTCGACGAATTCGCGGCCCTTCGCCGGCTGCCGGTGATTGAAGAGTGCATCGCCTACGCCCGCGCCTACTCGATCTCGCTCTGGATGCTCGTGCAGGATCTTTCGCAGCTCAAGGGCCTCTATCCGAACTCCTGGGAGACGCTGATCGGCAACACCCGCATTCTCCAGGCCTTCGGCACGGCCGACGAATTCACCGCCGAGTACCTCTCGAAGATGGCCGGCACGACCACGGTCTTTACCGAGAACCAATCGCTCAACGAGGGTTCGAACAGCCCGCACGCCGGCGGCCTGTTTTCCGACAAGCACGTCGGCTCCTCGAACCAGAGCCATGGAGAGAGCCTCGGCCAGGCCAGTCGTCGCCTTCTGACCCCCGACGAGGTACGGCGCATCGCACCCGACGAGCAGCTGCTCCTGGTCGCCGGCGAACTCCCCTATCGCACCCAGCGCATCCGCTATTTCGAGCACCCGGTCCTGAAGCGCCGGGCGAGCAAGAACCCCTACCACGACGCGGCCTGATGTGCCTTGAGGACGACCCGATGAGCCCAGACCCTGCCGCCCCCCGGACCTCTGCCGCCGACCCTGCCGAGCTCGACCGGGGCGTGGCCACTTCCGGAGCCGAGCTGCGCGAAAGACGCATCCAGTCGATGCTCCGGCGCGAGCTCGGCTTCGTCATCACCCAGCTGCTCGAAGATCCGACCGTCACCGACATCGGCGTCAACGCCGACGGCCACGTCTGGTTCGATGCGTTCGATCGCGGCCTCGTCGACCTCGAGGATCGGGTCGAGCCCCGAAACGTCGAAAGCGCCCTGGCAACCATCGCGACCTACCTCGGCACGCGCATCACGGCCGACTCGCCGATCCTCAACGCCGAGCTCCCTTTCGATGGATCGCGAATCTCCGGCATCCTGCCGCCGATCACGACGGCTCCGACGATCACCCTGAGAAAGCGCGCAGCCCGGATCTTCACGCTCGATGACTACGCCGAGGCCGGAGTGATTCGACCGGCTCACCTCTCGGCCGTACGTGAGGCCCTCCGCCGGCACGACAACATCCTGGTCTCGGGCAACACGGGGGCGGGCAAGACGACCTTCATCAACGCGCTCCTGCAGGAGATGGTCGCCACCGAGCCGAATCTGCGCTTCTTCCTCGCTGAGGACGTCCGGGAGCTTCAGTGCCCGGCCCGCAACGTACAAGCCCTCCGGACTTCGCCGCCGGAGGTCCTCCTGCGGCATCTGATCCACCAGGCGATGCGCGAGAAGCCCGACCGGATCATCGTGGGCGAGGTCCGCGGGGCCGAGGCACTCGAAATGCTCAAGGCCTGGACCACGCACCGCGGCGGCGCCGCGACGATCCATGGCGAGACCCCGCTGCTCGCCCTGCTGCGGCTCGACAACGCCGCGCAGGAGGCCGGCGTCCCGTCGCAGAGTTTCCTGATCTCGATGACAGTCCACATGATCGTCCAGATCGAACGCGTGGACGGCCGCCGCCAGGTTACGCGGGTGGCCCGGCTCGCTGGGCGCGAGAAGGACGGGTCCTACCGGCTCGAGGAGGGAGAACCTCCGGAGGTTTTCTAGGCGCTTGACAAGATGTTATGCCCCTGGGTAACGTTCCTCCAATGCCGAGCCACTGGACGGTCCGGCGCCACAAGGGGAGAGGGACATGCCCGAGTTCGAACAGATTCTCAACAGCATCATCGACGCCTTGTCCGGCAACGTCGCCCGGGCCCTGGTGGTCCTCGGAATCATCATCGCCGGCATCATCTGGGTGTTTTCGGGCAACTCGGCGGGCCTTCGCCGGCTCGCCCAGGTGATCCTCGGCGGCTCGCTGATCGTGGGCGCTGCGAGCCTCGTCTCTCTCCTCTTCCCAGGCTGACGCGTCCTCCGCAGCGCCTCACTCAAGGCCGGCCCGCGAGGCTGCCGGCTTTCGTGACGCTCGCGGAACATGGTCTCCACGCTCGCCACGATGTCCACGGACTCCACGCCTCGGCGCTCGCGCTCGACTCGTCGGCCCCTTCCGGCCGGGCTCTGGCGTCCGCTGCTCGTCATGGGAGCCGAGCGCGAGCTGGTGGGCGCCAACGCCGTGCTGTTTCTCGTCCTGCTGATCGGCGTGCCGTCTCTGTGGGCGAAGCTGCTTGGCCTCCTCGTCTTTCTCGGGGGCCACTTCGGCATTCGACTGGCCTCGAAGAAGGACAGCCAGATGTTCCGTACCTTCATCCGGTCGATCCCCTACCAGGACTTCTATCCGGCCCGGCCCTCGACCAGGGCCAATCCTCGGACGGTACCGGAGTTCCGGAGCCGCCTCTGATGTGGTTCAAGGACTTCCAGCAGGAGCCGCAAGGTGTCGCGGACCTCGTCAACTACGGCAGCTTCGTCGCCGACGGAGTCCTGGTTCAGAAAGACGGCACGCTGCTTACAGCCTGGAAATACCGCGGCCCAGACCTCGACTCGGCCACGCCCGAAGAGCTCGAGGCACTCATCTCCCAGGTCAACCGAGCGCTGCTTCTGCTGGGCTCGGACTCGGCACTTCACGTCGACGCCGTTCGCCGACCGATTCTCGAATATCCCGGGCGCGGTCGATTTCTCGATCCCGTCTCGCGCTCCATCGAACTGGAGCGCGCTGCGGAGTTCGCAAGCGGAGCGAGTTTCGAGACGGTTTTCTACCTGGCCCTGACCTGGTCACCGCCCAAGCAGGTCGAGACCCGGCTCGGCAAACTCTTCGTTTCGGGCTACGACGGCGCGGCGGCCACGGACTGGGGGCGCTTGCTCGAAGTCTTCGAGACCAAGGCCGCGGAATTCGGCGAGCAGCTTCGACCCGTGCTCGCAACGCGGCGCCTCGACTCTGACGGCCTCCTCGAATACCTGCACGGCGCCCTGAACGGCATCTGGCAACCCATCACTCTGGGCCGCTACAGCGAGTACATCGACTACCGAATCGCTGACCAGGACTTCGTGGCCGGCTTTCTGCCCCGCATCGGGCAGGACCACCTCCGCGTCATCGGCGTGGAGGGACTGCCCTTCGAGAGCCAGCCGGCGATGCTCGATGCCCTCGGGCGTCTGCCGATCCGCTGCCGGTGGTCCACCCGCTTCCTGCCGCTCGACTCCCCGGAGGCCGCCGGAGAACTCGAGAAGCGACGGAGGTACTGGAAGGGTCAGATCTTCGGCTTCGCGGCGATCCTGCAGAGCAAGGAGAGCTATGAGCGCTCGGAGTCGCAGGCGGCGCAGAACGCCACCTTTTCCCGCCACGCCGCCAACCTCGACGCGGTCAAGCTCGTCGAGTCGGTGGATTCGGCGGTCGCCGACAACGCTTCGGGAACCCAGCGCTACGGATTCCTGACCAACGTCGTCGTCGTTCACGACACCGAATCCCGTCGCGCCGACGAAGCCGCAACGCTGGTCATCAAGGAGCTGCGGTCCAAGGGATTCGGCGCCCGGCTCGAAACGGTAAACGCCGTCGAAGCCTTCCTGGGAAGCCTTCCCGGCCACACCTACCAGAACGTTCGCCAGCCACCGATCGGCTCCTCAACGCTCGCCGACCTGCTCCCCCTCACGGCGCTTTGGGCAGGCAATACCCGAAACCCCTCTCCCTTGATGCCCAAGGGCTCGAGCTGCCTCGCGGTGACCTATTCGACGGGGGAGACGCCCTTCTTCTTGAACCTGCACACGGGCGGAGGCGCTGAGGCTGGCGGCGCCGGCGGCGACGTCGGCCACAGCCTGATTCTCGGCCCTACGGGCACGGGCAAGTCCTCGCTGCTGTGTTTCCTCGAGCTGTCGTGGCTGCGCTATCCGAGCGCCCGTGTTCTCTGTTTCGACAAGGGCTACAGCGCCTATGTTCCGACGCTTGCCTGCGGCGGCACGCACTACGACGTCTTCTCGGGAGTCGACAGGCTCGCTTTCGCGCCGCTTCAGGGCATCGCCGACCCCAACGAGCGCGCCTGGGCCGGTGAGTGGCTCGAACAGCTCTTTGCAATCCAGGGCGGCTCGGATGCTGCCGTCACGCCGGAGCGACGGCGTGCGATTTCGCGCGCGCTGGACCTCATGGCCTCCTCACCGACTCCGACCCTCACCGAGTTCGCCTCGAAGGTCCAGGACTTCGACTTGCGGGAAGCCATTCGCCCGTACCTTGCCGGCGAGGCTTTTGGCGCCCTGTTCGACGCGGATCACGATCAGCTCGCCGATGCCCGGTTCCTGACGTTCGAGATGAGCCACCTGATGGAGGCCGGGCCGCGAGCGACTCTGCCGGCCTTGCTCTACCTCTTTCACCGGCTCGAGGCGAAGCTCGACGGCCGCCCGACTCTCATCGTCGTCGACGAGTGCTGGACCTTTCTGCTGCACGACCTCTTTGCCACCTGGCTACGCAGGGCGCTCAAGGAGTACCGCAAGAAGAACGCCGCCGTGGTCATGGCCACGCAGTCACTCGCAGACGTTTTCCACTCGCCCCACAAGGCGGCGCTGCTCGAGAGCTGCCCGACGAAGATCCTGCTTCCGAACCCGCAGGCGCTCTCGCCCCAGGGCGCCGAGCACTACACGGCGCTCGGCCTCAACGACCGGCAGCGCGAAATCCTGGCCACCGCGACGCCCAAGAAGCACTACTACCTCCTGAGCCCAGAGGGCTCGCGTCTGCTCGACCTCAAGCTCGGGCCGCTGGCGCTCGCCTTCACGACCGCCTCCTCGCCCGAAAGGGTCCAGCTCGCCCGGGATCTCTTCCGGCGCTATGGAGAAGCCTGGATCGAGCCTTGGGTGGAGGCCATGGGGCTCTGTCTGGACACTCCGGCCGAGGTTGCGCCCCTTGCCTTCGCCGCGGGAGGAAGCCCTCGTGGGTGAGATCCGCTCGGACCTCGCGGACGGAAAGCTCCGCGCCCGGCACTGGGCGCTGGCGCTGCTTCCCTCCATGATCTTCGTCGCCCTGGTCTTTGGCCGGCACTTTCGCCAGGAGCACCTGCGCGAGCAGGCCAATACCGATCCGATTCTCTCGCTGGCCTCGCAGGTGCCGTCTCGGCGCTTCGACATCCCCTTCTGGCGGCAGCAGGCGAGCCAGCAGAGCGCGACCTGGTCGGCCGCCCGCGCGGCGTGTGCGGCCGCATCCATCGAGCAGGTCAACTGCCGGCGAGTTCAGATCGCGCACACGGTCTGGCAGATGGAAGCCGACGCTCTCGCGGGGCGGCCTTCGAGCGCCCCGCAGCCCGAGATCGAACCGACGCTTCCTCTTCCCCCATCCTCTGAACCTCTCTCTGGAGGAGCCCGCTCGTGAGCGCCGCCCGCGCCGCTGCTGCCCCCGACAAGACCTTCCGTGCCTCGGCCTCCCAGTCGATCGCCGAGCAGAACGAGCGGCGTTTTCATCGCGCTCGCCACGGCTGGGACAACCGGTTCGGCAACCTCGTGCTGGCGCGGCGCAACTGGCAGCTTCTCGCGGTGAGCCTGCTCGTCCTCGTCTTCTTCGAGACGGCTGCGCTGTTTCTTCTGGGCCGGCAGTCCAAGGTCGTGCCCTACGTGGTCGAAGTCGACAAGTTCGGCGCGGTGGCCAACTTCGGTCCGGCCGAGCAACTCAAGAAGCTCGACGAACGCCTCATCCGGTCGCTGCTTTCCCACTGGATCTGGAATACCCGCTCGGTCGTCTCCGATCCGTCTGCGCAGCGGGTTCTGATCGAACGCAGCTACGCCTATCTCACCCAGTCGGCCGAAGGCGTCGTCAACCAGCACCTGCGCGAAAACAACCCTTACGCGAACGAGTTTCGCGTCCAGATCCAGGTCGAGTCCGTCCTCCGGCTTGGCGAGGACAGCTGGCAGATCGAGTGGGTCGAGACTCGCGGCGGGGCCGGATCGGCGAGCGGCCAGAGATCGCAGTGGCGGGCCGCCTTGCGGGCCGAGCTGCGCCGGGTCGAGTCCGCCGACACCCTCGCGGAGAACCCGCTCGGCCTCTACATCACCGACGTCAACTGGACTCGGCTCAAGGATCTTTGACCGACGTTTCCGAACACCCATCGCCCTGATTCCCTCTCACCCAGGAGAAGCCGCATGTTGATTCGCCGCGTCGCCGCTCTTTGCTTGCTGCCCTTCCTCGCCCTCGCGCCGGCCCATGGCGATTCGCCCGGTGCTTCAATCGCTGCCGAGCTCGAGCGCGCAGCCCAGGAGGCAGGGCCCGAAGACGTCGCCGCCGCCGGCGCTGAGATGGGCGAGGAACTGTCCACGCCGGACTTGCCGGATGTGCCCGACGTCGTCGAAAAGGCGGTCCTCAGCGGCCGACGCTCTGCGGGGAAGATGCCGGAGACCGTGCTCGCCAACGGCTACACCCTGCTGCCATACGGTCAGGGCGAGGCCCGTGTCGAGTGCCCGGTGCTCACCGTCTGTGACATCGCGCTCGACCGCGGCGAGACGGTTCTAGGCATCGCCCTCGGGGATACCGAACGCTGGAGCGTGGAGCCGGCCTTCTCGGGCACCGGAGCTGGCCGCGTCCAGCACGCCTTCATCAAGGCTTTCGCGCCGCACCTGCGCACGAACCTGATTCTTCACACCGATCAGGGGCGGACCTACCTCGTGGAGCTGCGTTCGACCGAGCAGGGAGGCCTGACCTCTGACCCTCAGAGGCTCTCTTTCTACTACCCCGAATCGATGCTTGCCGAGTGGCGCCGCCTCGCGGCCGAGCAAGCGGCGGCGAGGGCTGACGCCGCGCAGATCGAGGAGCACACGGTCACCACCGATCTGTCCAACGTCAATTTCAGCTACAAGGTCGGTGGCAACAGGAAGTCTCCGTGGCTTCCGGACCAGGTCTTCGACGACGGGGCGCATACCTTCCTTCGCCTGCCCGCTAATCGTACTGCGCTCGAGCTGCCCGGCGTGCTGGCCGTGGGCGCGAACGAGAAGCAGTCGATCCTGCCGAACTTCCGCCTCGTCGACGGCCGCTGGCTCAAGATCGACGGCATCTACCGCGAGATCTGGCTGACTTCGGGCGTAGGAGGAAGCAAGAGCCAGTTGAAGCTCGTCAACCGCAACTATCCGGGCGGTCGGTAAGCGGCCATGTGGTTCGGCAAGTACTCCGGCAAGCCGGGAGCCGCTCGGCCCGAAGGTGAGGGGGCCGATCCAGGGCTCGACCACACCTTGGACCACACCCGAGCGCAGCCCAAGGATCGTGTGATGGAAGGCACGGGCTCACTCGAAGGCACGGTCCGACAGGCTCCCCCGCGCACGCCTCGCACCAATCGCGGCGTCCTGGTGGCCGCTCTCGTCCTGTTCGGGATCCTCGCCTGGGCCGTGGCCTTCAGCGGCCCGAGCCGCGACCAGGAGCGCCAGGAGAAGAAGACGTACACGGGCGCCCCGCTCGACGACAGCCGCGCTCGTTATACCTCCCTGGAGCTCGAGCGCGAGCGGGCCCGACTGTCGGCGAACCTCGAGCCCAGAGGCTCGCTGGCGGGCTCGGTCGGGGTGGAGGTTGCCCCTGCGCGCAACGCCCGGGATGTCGCCTTCGAGAACGACCCCCGGCTGACCCAGTTGGTCGCCGAGCGCGAGGCTGAGCGGCAGGCGGCCTACAACGAGCGCCACGGCGGACCGGATCCGCTCCAGAAGGCGCTCGAGTCCGCCATCACGCCCGACGGGTGGGGCGATGCCTCGCGGACCAGATCGGCCCGGCGGCAATCTGGAGCGCGCGCGGAGCGCGATTCCAACGACCCGCTCGGCATCCAGGACCTGCAGCGGCAGGTCCGCGAGCGACTTTCCAACCAGGTGCTCGGCGCCACCTCGCTGGCGAGCTCGGCCTATGCCCCCCAGCTCGGCCAGGCCGCCCCGGACAGCGCGCCTCCGGCGGCAAGCGTCTATGTGCCCGGCGCACCGGCGAGCGTGCAAGCAGCCTCTGCGAGCGGCCCGGTTGCGGCCTCGTATGCGGGCGGGGGTCGCGGCGGAGCACGACGACATGGCGACGGCTGGCTCTCGGCCGACGGCGGCGCGCCGGTGCTCGAAAACCCGGTCGTCGCTCCGACGACGCGCTACCTCATCCAGCAGGGCACCTTGATCCCCGCCGTGCTCGAGACGGCCATCAACTCGGACCTGCCGGGCCAGACCCGGGCCCTGGTCGCCCGCGACGTCTACGACTCGGCGAGCGGGCGTCACCTGCTGATCCCACAGGGTTCGCGCTTGATCGGTGAGTACGCGAGCCGACTCGTTGCCGGGCAGGAGCGGCTTCTGGTGGCCTGGAACCGCATCCTCTTTCCGGACGGTCGCTCCCTTTCGCTCGAGGGGATGCCCGGAGCCGACCTGGTCGGAGCCTCAGGCCTTCGCGACCGCGTCAACTACCACTTCTTCAAGGTCTTCGGTCACGCCCTGCTTTTGTCGGCCATCTCCGCCGGCTACCAGATCGCCACCGACGATGACGGCACTACCAGCGCGGGCGGCATTCTCGGGGCGCAGAGCCTCTCGCCGTCCGAGATCACCAGCCTCGCAGTCGCCCAAGAGTTCCACCGGGCGGCCTCGGAGCTGCTGCGCCGCAACTCGAACATCCCGCCGACCCTCACGATCCGGCACGGCTACGGTTTCACCGTCCAGGTGACCGCCGACATGGCCCTTCCCGGCACCTACGTCGACACGCGCCAGGGCGAGCCGGTGCTGCTGCCTCGGGAAGTACAGCTGCGATGAGCAAGGCCGCGACTGCCGCCGAAGTCGAGATCCGCGAACTTCCGCTCGACCGAATTCATCCGGACGAAAGGCAGGCCCGCACGCGGATCGGCAAGGAGACCATCTCCGACGACGAGGCCAACCGGGTGGACGACCTGGCCAAGAGCCTTGCCGCCTTGGGTCTCCAGACACCGATCCTCGTCATTGCGCATCCGGAATCCGAAGGCCACTACCAGATCGTCTCGGGGGAGCGACGCTTTCGAGCCGCGACCCGGCTCGGATGGAAGTCGATCCGCGCCATCGTCTCCGAGCAGTTCGAGCGTGACCTGTTCGCTCGAATGGCCTGGAACCTGGCCGAGAACACGGCGCGGCGCGGTCTCGACTTCTACGACGTGGCCCGCCATTGCCGCAAGGCCCTCGCGCTCCACCCGGAGCGCACCCAGCGGCAGCTCGCCGAGCAGATCGGCATCAGCGAGAGCCGGGTCTCGAAGCTGCTCGCGCTCCATCCCGTTCCCCGCCAGGGTGTCGATCCCGACTCGAAGGAGGATGGGACGCGCTTCATGCGGTCCGCCTTCGAGCGTCGCCTCTTCGAGACCTTCGAGGCGGCGCTCACCTTTTCGCGCCTGAAACCCGAGCAGCAGAGTCGCATCCTCCGGAACTTCGACCGCTCGCTCGCTGCCTGGCGTGAAGCCAGGAAGAGCGGCACCGCGCTTGACGCTCCGGAGCCCCGCTACCTGAGCCCCCAAGGCCTGGCCCGGGCCGAAAACTCGGCCGCCAAGCGTGCACCTGGATCCCGAGTCGGTCCGGCGAACCTCGGCGCCCACGTCACGCTCGGCAGGGTCCCCGTCCGGCTCGCCACGGTCCTGTTCGAGCAGCTCGGCATCCCGTCCCCCGACGAGCCCAAGGACTTCGAGCCCGCCTTGACCGCCGAGCTCGAGCGACTCGCCGCCCAGGACCCGGAGCGTGCATGAGGCGTTCGCGGCTCACACTCGCCGCCGGGGCCCTTCTCCTGCTCACGGCCTCCTGCGCCCGCGAGGCGGCAGTGCAGCGTCTCGAGGCGTCCGCCGAGCCAGCTGCGGACGCTGAGGCCCTGGCGGCGCTTGCGAGCCCGGAGGAGCACGCCACCTATTCGCTACCCGAATTCTGGTCCCTCGAGGCCCGCAGGGCCTCGCCCCTGTGGGGCCGGGCCTATCAGCTCTGCTTGCACGTTCCTGAAGGCTCACGCACCACGCCATCCTGCCGCGCCGTGCTCGTGATCGTCGCGGCCACCTACTCCCAGACCATGGATCGCCTGCTGCGCAGGGTCCAGGCCGCGGACCCGAAGCTCCCGTCGCCGCCACGAACGCCCAGGCTCCCGTGACCGGCACCTCGAGGACGCTTCCGATGTCGTTTGCCGCCTGGACGGCCAGCTGGTTCGAGAGTGCCGCCGGAGCGGCCGACCCGATCGCGGCGGCCTACGACGGCCAGCGGGGATCGCGCCCGCACCGGTGGTTCGGATCCTGCTACCGGGCCGGGTTTGCCTGTGGCGGCCTGTTGCTGCTCGACCACGCTCGGCGCGGCCTCTACGACGTTCTGACGACTCCACCCTACCCGCCGGCGCTCGACCTGGACTCGGCTTGGGAGCTTTATCGCTCCGCTCCCGGCTGGATCGTCCCGCTGATCGACGAGCTCGCCCAGGAAGGTATCGGGATGGCTCCGGCCCCTTCGCTGCTCGGCAGGCAGCCCTGGAATCCGGGCTTCCACGAGTGGTCGAGGACGGTCTTTCCCGACAGCACGCGCAGCGGCAAGCCCTTCGCCGAGCCGGGCAGCCATCTTTACGAGTCGTTTCGCAGCTGCTGGACCGCCGGCTACTTTGCCGGCGTCGGGGCCCTTTCGCAGAGACTGCTCGACGGCTTTCTCGACCTGGCGCGCCAGCACGACCTTCCACCGGCGGCTCTCACCTTCATCGAGGAGAGCTACCGCGACCGTCTCGACGAGCGCATCGCCCTCGCCGCCCAGGGCGGCGACCTGGGCTCGGTCCTCGAGCGCGAACCGGCTTCCCCGATTCCAGCGGCCGATCCCCCGAGTTTCGCTCCCGACCCAAGGCTGGCAGACTTCAGCCCAGAGGATCCGCTGGAGAACTACCTCGACGAAAACGGCCCATGGAATCCGCGTACACCTTGAGCGCGAAGAGAACACGCACGCCGGTGACGACCCTCAACGTGGCCACCCCCATCGCTGAGCGCGTCCAGGCCGCGGCGTTCTGGACCCGGAGCGGCGTGCAGGCGTTCGTCGAGGTCGCACTCGAGGCAGCGCTGCTTCGCGCCGAGCAGCGCAACGGCACGCCCTTTCCGCCGATTCCCTCGCGCCTCGCCGACCGAAGGACCTACAGGGGTTGAGAGTGCGTCGCCTGCTCGGCCTCGCGGCTCCGGCCGCGCTGCTCGTCCTCGCGCTGCTCCTGACCGCGCGCGATGCGACGACGCCTACCGCACCACCCAAGCTCGGCGAGCTTCCCGAGGCGCTCGTGGTCGCCATCCACGACGGCGACACGGTCTCCGTCGTGCGCAGCGGCGATTCCGCCCGAGAAGAGGTGCGCATACGCCTTGCCAGCATCGACGCTCCCGAGAAGGGGCAGGCCTTCGGCGGGCACGCCAAGCGAGCGCTTTCTCAGCTCGCCTACCGTCAGTATGTCCGCCTCTGGGAGTTCGGACAGGACAAGTACGGGCGCACGCTGGCTCGCCTTTACCGGTCCGACGACGGCCTCGACATCAACCTGGAACTCGTTCGGCGCGGCTTTGCCTGGCATTACCTTCGCTACTCGAACGAATCCGCCCTCTCAGCGGCCGAGCAGACCGCGCGCTCGCGTCGTCTGGGTCTGTGGAGTGACGAGTCCCCCGTGCCGCCCTGGCAGTACCGGGGCCCGAGACGCAGTGCCACTGCAACAGCTAACCCTTGAGACGCCAAACACTCTGTTATCATTCCACCGTGACTGCCAAGAAGAAGACTCCTGTGTCCGCGCCGAAGCGAGCGGCGAAGAGCGCGAACAAGACCCAGCCGTTCGACATCGCAGAGCTGCGCGAGGCCCTCGCCAAGCTCCCCTCGCTCTCCGAGCTCGAGTTCGCCACCTACCTGGCCATCGCTCACCTTGGCGGCAGCGCCGACTCCGGGCAGATCTTCGACCTGTTCCAGCGGCACAAGGCGTCCAATCCTGCCCGCACCGCGGCAACGCCGGCCAAAGACACCCTCAACACGATCCTGTTCCGGCTCCACCGCGACGGCTACATCGAGCGGCAGCAGATCCGCGATGCGCGGCCGCCCAATCCGCAAGTCCTCTGGGTTCTCCGGTTCCCGGTCGAACTCGTCTTCGAACGGCTCTTCGTGAAGTTCTTCGATTTGACCTTCGTCAATCGCGAGCATCCCCAGATGCTGATCGACCTGGTGAACCGCTGGAAACAGCAAGCCATCCGCTGGCTCGAGTTCGATGAGTCCGATCTCGAACCCCACACCGAGCAGCTCTACAAGCGGGCGCTCGAGGAGAGTGGCGGTGTGGATCCGTTTACGCCGAAGGTCCGTCCTCTGCTTCAGGAGCTCTACGGCAAGCATTGATCGCTGGCTGAACGCCGGGCGCTCGTGCCGCAGGAGGGCCGCACTGACGGTGGCGGCCTCCTCCGGCACCCGGCGTCGGCTGGAAGGCCGGCAAGAGTGAGGTCGTCGCCATGAAGAACTTGTGGGCTTCCGTTGTCGTCTTGGCCGTGGCGCTGGTCGTCCTTTCTGGTTGCTCGAAGACGAGCGCCTCGGGGTCGAGTGCGAACGCAGCCAGCGGGCACGACGCGCTCGAGATGCTGGCTTCGAGGAACCCCGATCCGAAGTTCGATGTTGCCTTCTGGGCGGAGGAAGGGAGAAAGGCGAGGCAACACGCCGATGCGGGCACGCCTGTCGCGGAATGGACCGACACCCTTTGGGACGAAGGCATTCAGACTTGTCGCACACTCAACCTCGGGGATTCACCCAACTGCGCACTTCACTTCGGGTCCACCATTCGGTCCTCCGATGCGCTATCGGCTGCTCCAGTGACTGACCCACTAAGTGCCCTCTACAGCTATCGCTTTTCCTTTGGCACAGAACCGCCTCCTCACCGGAGCTCAGCCATGAAGGACGCGGTCCCCAACTATCTTTGGGCTTTCCGCCTCGCCAGCGGCGAAGCTCCGCCTGCCGATCTTCTCGTGGCTCTCGAAAACGCCTTTGGGCCCCTCTCTCCGGCCGCCCAGGAAGCCCTCGTCAGAAAACAGTAGCTACTCCTCACGTTCCAGCTTTGACCCCGCTCCGGCGTTGGCAATCCGAGGCACTCGCGTGCCTTTCCGGCTCTTCGGCGCCAGACTTCCTCGCCGAGAGCTGTCCGGGTGCCGGCAAGACCGCCTTCGGCGTTCTAGCAGCACGCCAGCTCTTCCAGACACGTCGCGCCACTCAGCTCCTCGTTGTCGTTCCGACAGCGCACCTTACCCGCCAGTGGGCTTTCGCGGCCCACGAGCACGGCTTCGAACTCGACTGGGCCTGGACTCCGGGATGTCCGCTCCGTCGCTCCTACGACGGCGTCGTCCTGACCTACCACCAGCTCGCGCTTCACCCCGAGGCCGTTGCCCGCTTCGTTGCCCGGCTTCCCACCGTCGTCCTGCTCGACGAGATCCATCACGCCGGCGACGAGGCGCGCTGGGGCGAGGCGTTGGCCCTGGCCGTAGGCGCCGCGGCCCATCGAATCGCGCTGTCTGGGACGCCGTTTCGATCCGACGGCAGGCCGATCCCCTTTGTCGCCTACGCCTCGGACGGTCAGGCTGCTCCCGACTTTCGCTACGGCTACGCCCAGGCGGTCGCTGATCGCGTCTGTCGGCCGATCGCATTCCCCCACGTTGGCGGCACCTTCGAGTGGAGGTCCTCGAAGGCCGGCCTTCGTACGGCCACCTTCGAAGACTCGATCGGCGTCGACGAGCTCAACCATCGGCTCCGCACCGCGCTTTCGCCTCACGGCAACTGGCTTCCCGAGGTGCTTCGGCAAGCCCACCAGGACCTCGTCCGGACTCGACAATCCGGGGCACCCCATGCGGGCGGACTTGTCCTCGCGATGGACCAGCAGCACGCCCGGGATATCGCCTTTCATCTGCGCCAGCTCACCGGCTCGATGCCGACCGTCGTCCTGTCGGACAACTCCTCCGCTTCCCACTGGATCGAGCGTTTCCGCAAGGGGAGGGAGCCCTGGATTGTCGCCGTCCGGATGGTCTCTGAGGGAGTCGACATTCCGCGGCTTCGAGTCGGCGTCTACGCGGCTGTTACCTCGACCGAGCTCTTCTTCCGGCAGGTGGTTGGTCGCCTGGTGCGCTGGCAGGCCGATGCTCTCTCGAAACAGTCCGCCCGGCTCTACCTGCCCGACGATCCCCGCCTCCGAGCCTTCGCCTTGGCCATCGCAGGGGAAGCCGCAGCCGGCCTCGTGGAGCGCCAGAAGGGCGAATCCGGCACCCTCATGCGACCGGGCAGGCCAAGACTGCCCGGGATTTTCACCGCCTTGGCCTCCGAGGCGGGCTCGGTGCGTGTCACGACCCCGAACTTTTCTCTCGCTGACCTCGCTAACACGCCACCGCCAGCCTCTGGACCGGAGCCCCGCGCATCGGCCGAACAGTCCCTCAAGCTCCAGATCGACCGTGCTGTCCGCCGGATCGCGGGCTTGACCGGCTCCAGGCCCGCCATCACGCACGCGAGGGCCAACAAGGCCGCCGGGATTCGCAGCAGTGCACGGGCCTCAGTCGAACAGTTGACCGTCAAGGCCCGGTTCCTCGAAATCGAACTCCACCACCTCTCGGATTGACCCCGAAAGCGGACCGGGTTTACCGGTCGCATAACTGCCTGTTATACTGCGGCACGTCGCGCAGTTGCCCTAGGTTCGCTCGGTGCTTCGGGAGGGGTTTTGTCCGTTTTGGCTCGCCTCAAAGAGAGGCTCACCGAGTTCGAGCGGCCGGAGACATTGGCGCTCGACTCGCAGCACGCGACGACGGCCGACGCCACCCACGCCATGCTGGTCTGGTATCTCCAACAGCTTCTCGCTGTCGAGGCCAACTTTCTCGCCTCTCGCGGCCTTGAACGCTCCTCTACAGGCGTCCAGGACTATGCCCTCATCAAGGCCGGACGCCTCGGAATTGAAGCGCTTCTCTCGAAGCTTCCCGGCAGACTCGAGCTCGCTCGCGCCGCGACTTGGAAGCCGAGCTTCACGGAAGCGGAGTTCTACTTCGCTGCAGCGGTAGCGAGACTCTTTGCCGAGCAGGAAGTCCATCGCATCGACGCCGTCGTTGCGAGCCTTCCTGCCGACGCGAGCAGCGAGGACGAGGACCGGATCGTCGCCCGCGAGGTTGCGCTCACCCGCGCGGCCCGCTTCGCCTTCTTGCACCAGGAGGAATCCCAATGAAGCCCCGCAAGTTGTTCGGCTGCGTGCTCGTGGCTGCCACGCTCGCCGTGCCCCTCGCCACCGCGAGCCGGGCCGCAGCGCAGATTCCGGTCACTGACGTGGCACACATCGCCTCGTCCAGCTACGAGCGCATCATGGAGTACGTCCGCGCCTATTCCGAGTACTACTCGCTGGCGATGCAGTGGTACGCGGACGTCGAAATGCTCTTTGACGACGACGTCGGCATGAACGCCCGGATCTACCAGACGCTTGGCGGGACGGAAGAGGATCCCGACATGAACCCCGACACGATGGGGTATGCCCAGACTCTCGAGAACCTCGCCGCCAACTGGGAGATTCTCTTCGGCAACACCGACTCGTGGGGGACCGGCGTCATCGACGAAAGCGGCGCCACTGGCCAGTACCCGGAGACCGTCTACGGGCGGCAAGTCACCGGCGAGCTCGACCGCCTGATCGAACGCTATCGAATCATCTCCAAGACGACTCGGGGGACCTCCTACGCCCAGAACTACCTCTCCTGGCGCTTGCAGCCCTTCGCTGTCCGGCTCCAACAGATCCAGCAGATCATTCGCGATGCTCGCATGGCCGAAGAGATGTTCGGGATCGACATGGGCATGGAGACGCTCGAACGCCGTGCGCAGGAGATGCTCGATTCGATGGACTTTCAGGTCCAGAACCACCAGCACCACTCCCAGATGCAGCTGTCGAACCTCGAAACGCTCGCCCTCCAGAACGAGATCGAAAACCAACGCGCCGCCCTCGAGACGACGCGCGGCATGTTGGCCACGGTGATTGTCGATCCCGAGGACCCGGGCACCATCGACGTCGGAAGCATTCTCCAGCCGGGCAGCTGAGCGACCGCCACCAGCCATGCACCCTTCCTTCAATGAAGCCTTTCAGAGTTTTGCCTTCTCCTTTTCCAATGACGTCGGACAGTTCCTGATACAGGTCAAAGGAGCAATCGGCACCTACCTGATTCAGATCAATCCGTGGTGCCGCAACCTGTTCCTGGCCCTTGCCACTTTGGAACTCATCCGGCTGGGCTTTCTCTATGTAACCTCGCGCGGTGAGGACGTGGCTGCACTTCCCGGTCGGTTCATCCGCTGGGCCATCTATACAGCCTTCTTTGCCGCGTTCTTCGTTGTGGGCCCCATTCGCCATCTGATCGTTGGACTGCCCTACATGCTCTCCGAGTTCGCTCTACCGGACGCCGGGCAGTGGGCCTCGTCGGTCACTCAGACGCTTCACCTGATCGAAGCCTCGAACCAGATCATCCTCGCAAAAGCCGCCGGTGGCTTGGCAACAGGAGTTGGCATGTTGCCCGTCTTGCTGATGATGGGCTCAGCCTTCATTGTCTTCGCCGGAGTCCTCGTCATCTATTTTGCGGCGTTCTGGCCAGTTCTGGAGGCACTCTTTGTTCCCCTCTACGCTCCGATCTTCATTGCCTTCTCACCGAATCGCTTCACGACCAGCATCACGGATCACTTCCTCACCTATCTGATCCGTCTCGGCGTGCGCCTTTTGGTGAGCTTCGTCCTGATCAACTTGATTCACCTCGTCCTTAACCCGCAGATCGCCAGTCTTAACGCCGAGTTTGCGAGCGATTCCCTGGTTGTTCGTGCTTTTGTCGCGGCAACGACCGACGCCGAGATTTCCACCGTCGTCACCGGCTACTTCACCCGCTGGATCAAACTCATCCTGGTCGTCCTCACCACCCTCGTCTTCGTACTCGCCGGCCAACGCTCGGTCTCGAAGATCGTCCCGTCAGGAAGCCTGTTCCACCTCAAGGACATCATGAACAGCTGGTGAGGCCTGCTTTTCGCGCCGATTGACTCAGCCCATCAGCGGAAATCGAGATGCTTGCCGCAGTGCCCGATCACGATGCGCTGGCGGACGGAGTCCCAGAGGAAGTGACAGCGCCAGGTGGTGGCGATCGAGTCCTTGACGCCCACCCGGAGGTGGCTCTCCATCCGGACGGACTCGCCGGAGTAGTTGAAGGTCCGGAGGTCTCGCGCCCGCCGATTGGTCGCGACTGTCTCCGATTCCCGGGCCGCGTAGCTGTCCCCGAAGAGCCCCCGGGCCCCGGCATCACCCTTGCCTTCCCGTAGCTGCTCCCAATAGGGCCCCGAGAGGGTGAGGAGCAGGTCCGTGGCATGCCGGACCACTCGGGGCTCGAGCGTGTCGGCCTCGCGGGCCGAACGCCAGGCGCTTTCCAGGATCTCGACCCGGTTGGGCCTCGCCGCGGCCACCAAGGCCAAAGCGGACGTGAGATTCGCTCGTCCGCCGGCGAAGGCGAGGACCGCTTCGGCGAGCTCGGCCGTGAGCTCGACTCGCGGCGCCTCGCGGGTCATCTGTTCCTGCATCTGGATGAACGCCGACTTCTGGAACTCGACCTCCGCCGTCTTCTCTTCGAGCTCCAGTCGCGCCAGATCCCGCTCCTCGGCCGCCGCATCGTGCGCCTTGCGCAGGACTTCGAGATCGAGAGACTGCCTCTCGACTTCCTTCTCGAAGAGCTTGAGCAGCTCCGCCTGGTCGCCGGCACCCTCCTGAGCGATTCGCGCCCGGGCGGCCGTGAGGCGCGCGCGGGCGGCGATATCGGTCAGGGCTTCCCAGCGAATCACCGAGTCGGCAGCGTGCCAGTTCGCCCAGTGGAGGACGTGCGGGAAGATCAGGTTCGCTTCGGGCTTCTCCTCCCGTTCGAGTTCTTCCCGGAGGAAGCGCTTGACGGGAAACAGCGTGCCCCGCTGGGAACTCCAGCGGGCGGATGGCGGCAGGTAGAACGCGACGGCCCCCCACCAGGCAGAGTATGGCTTGCCGATCTTGTCGGTGACCAGGAACTGGTCCGCTTCGATCGGAATTCGGGCGACCTCGGCTACTCCCAGGAGAAGGTGCTGCAGCACATCGGCGTCGGCAAGATAGCGACCCGTCCACTGCTCCGTCGGGCTGACGAGCACGTAGGGCACGCGGCGGTTCATCGAATGGAGTCCTTCGGCCCAGCGGCCGACGTCCTCGGGTGTCTTCAAGTCGCGGACCTTGAGGCCTGGCGTTGCCGGCGACGGCGCGCAGTGGCGCAAGAGCAGATCGATCAGATTCGGGCGCGAGGGTTCGAACTTCGTCCGAACGAGCGGACTCATCTCCTCGACGCGCAGCTCCACGGTGATCACATCGTCCGTCTCCGGAAGGCCTCTCCGGTAGCCGGCGACCGTGACCCAGCTGCGATTGGCGTCCTGGCTATCCGGATGCCGGTAGCGGACGCCGAGCGTCCTCCAGTCGGGAGACTCGCCGCCGCGGTCGTCGAGTACATCGAGCCAGGCCGGGCTCTGACCGATTCGCCCTCCGGCGCCGCTGGTGAGCTCTTCGGCGGCCCGTACGCCACCCAGAGTTGGAGTGTGGTGCTTCGTGGTGAGCCACTCGAAGATCGCGCGCCTGAACCCGGGCTCCGATCCGCGAGCAACCTTGAGGACGGTCGAATAGACGATCATGGCCCTGCCCCCCTCTCCCCTGGCCGCCCTCACAGCGGCGTGGCCGTTCCTCCGGGCTGCTCACGCAGCGTGGACGCGCCCGGGGGGGATTACCGCTGCTGAACCGTTGCTACCCGAAGAATAGCCTGTGCCGGAATCTCGCACCGCCAGGAAGCGCCGTAGCCAGCCGGACCGTTCCGGTTCACCAGAGCCGGTCCCCCGGACTGGGTTCCGCCATTCCCGCCGCGCGTCACCCCCGGGATAGGATTCGGCCCGTGACCTACGGTGCCGAGCAAGTCCGGCTGCTGGAAAACACCCTCCGAGTCGCCCTGGACGCTTACCGGGACGCGGATCGCCAGATTGCCGCCAAGCTCGCGGCGGTCGAGGCCGAGGTTCGCAAGCTCGAGGACGCCAAGAAAGCCGCGCGCCTCATGTACGACTCGGCCGCCCGCCAGCTGGGAGTCGACAATGAGCTCGAGGCCGCCGAGCGCGGCGAATAGGCCTCACCGCTCCGGCCCTTTCCCCCTCACGAGCCTGAAGGTCGGCTGCCAGAGCAGCTCGAAGATCCAGCCGGGGGCCGCAGGCTCCTTCCAAGCACGGCGAAGCCAGCCGGAGAAGGCCTCTCCACCGAGATCGCGCCTCTCCGCAGCAAGTCCGCCGTCGATCAACGCGGAAGCACGCTCGGGCATCAGATCTCACAGCGCCAAGCGCAGGAAGCTCTGATCGTTGCGGCCCATCAGCGGTTGAGGCCGTCGCGCGCTCAGTCGCGTCGCCGATACATGTTCACCGTCGCAGGAACCTTCCAGCCCTGAAGGGCATGCCCCGTGACCTCATACGGGCGCCTCGTCCAAGGCGAGCGCTCTCCAGGCTCCTCGTCTGTCAGAACGAACTCCGGGAGTCCCAGATGCTTCGCGACCTCATCGAAGAACGGCGGTTCGTGGTGCGTCGGCCCCGGCGGACGGAGGTCCCCGAATCCCCCTACACGCAGAAGAACAATGCCGACCACCGCGAATCGACCGGGCGCCAGAACGCGGCGGACCATCGTTCCTGACTCGAACGGTGAGAACCAAACCTCGTAGCGATCCCGGCTCCTGATCCCTCGGGAACGCCGGTCGACTTCGACCTCGAGGGTAGCTCGGTCGTACCTCGGGTTGTCCGCTTCCGGGAACATATCTGCTCGACGGAGCTCCCCTGTTTCCTTGCGTACCTGGGACCAATCGGCGCTGACCAGCGTGTCGACGTTCCGACACCGCAGCCCCGAGACCCCGAATTGCTGTTTCCAATCCGGAGACTCGAAGCCCGAAACCTCCGGCGTCTCGCGAGACATCTCGGCTTCCACCTCCGGGTGGTAGTCGGACATCCAGAGCCGAACATCGCCACTCCCATCGGCTCGCCGCAGGTGGAGACCGACCGGATTGTCGTCGATGTCCGTAAGGCAGAGGCCGACGTCCCTTCCGCTGCCCGGGTACCAGACGATCGGGTCGTTTTGCGGATCTGCGCTCATCGGGCTTCTCCCTTTTCGGAAAGCCTCCGTGGGCTGCTCATTGGTAGGCGCTCAACGTTGGCGCGCCGCTGGACGATCGAACCCCACTTTGCGGTCTGCGATGTGACGGGACACTCGCTCGAGCGCCTCTTCGAGGTGCGACCGCGTGATGTGAGGGCGTGACTCTCCCGCCCCCTCTTCGAAAACGGCTGCCGCCAGGGCAGAGTTTGCCACCTCCTCGATCTCCGCGCCCGTGGCGCCCTCGAGGAGCCCGCATGACCAGTCGAGAAGGTCCTCGGCGAGATCCGCATTGCGCAACCGATGGACGAGCATGCCGCGGCGAGAGACCGAGTCGGGCGGTCCGATCTCCAGAATCTGATCGAAGCGGCCAGGACGATTGCTGACCGCCTGCTCGACCACCTCGAGTCGATTCGTCGTGGCGATGGTCAGTACCGGGTGATCACCGACGCCGCCGTCGAGCTCGTTCATCAGCTGGCCGAGCATGGATCCCCGATTGCCACGCTCGCGGCTTTCCGCGACGAGATCGAGATCCTCCAGAAAGACCACGGTGGGCGCGAGCCAGCGCGCGATCTCGTAAGCCTCCCGGACATCATTCGCTTCACTCAGGTCGCCGGGGGTGATCCAGAGCAGGCTCGTGGCGAGGGTCTCGACGAGCTCCTTGCCGAGCGTGCTCTTCCCGGTTCCCGGCGGCCCCGCAAGAATCAGTCCGGCGCGTTGACGTACGCCGAGCGCGGCGAGCCGCGCTGTGGCCGGAGAGACGAAGCGACGGAGCGCAAAGTCGAGCCGTTGACGGACGACCTCGGGAAGGAAGAGCCGCCCGCGCTCCACTTCCGGCCGTCCCTCGATCAGGGTCCCGTTGGCGAAGAGCTTGCGCCCGCGCAGAGGGTTGGCGCGCCGTGTGTAATCGAACCAGTCCTCGAGCAGCCGAGGGTGGGGGTCGAGATGAAAAGCCCCAACCGCCACACGGCCTTCGCGCATCAAGTCCATCTCGAAGCGCAACACCGCCCGCTGAGCGCTGCTGCCCTCCTCCGACTCCACAAAGATCAGCAGGTTCTTCGGGATCTCGAGCCAGAGGTCGCGACCGAGCCGGAGGCTCTCGAACTCGGCGACGCCGAGCTCCTCGGACGCGTGCCTTCCGGAGCCGGTGCTACCCACAGCGCCGGCAACAACGAGCCCTTGCATCGCGAGGAAGTCCGGGAGCGTATGCCAAGCGAGTGCGGTCCGGAGTTTGCCGTGCAGCTGGTAGTGCCGCATCGGGGTCTCGACTCCGAGGAAGTTGGAAGCAAGCCGTACCAGAACATCGTCGCTCGTAGCGGCGCCAAGCAGTCGACGGAACTCGGCGGTCGAGCGCTTGTGAAGCGGCTCGCTGCGCGAGGAAGGAGCGGGGGCGAGGGAGTCGACGGAACGGGGGGAGGTCTGAGCCAACACATGAATCTCCTTTCACGCGCAGCATGACGACCGGACCCTGGACAGACCCTGTCCGGGGTCCTGTGACAGGATCGAATGAGAACAATGAGGACGCTCCATCGCCCCGGCGATTACCTCTCCTCCTTCGGTCGCCTGCTCGAGATCGATGCCCGATTGCGGGACGGGGAGCGAGTGAGCCAGGCTTCGCTGGCTCGTGAGCTCGGCGTTTCGACCCGCACGATCCAGCGCGATTTCGCCTACTTGCGGGACTCGCTCGGTGCACCGCTCGTCTACGACGAACACCGGAAGGGATGGCACTACGCCGAGCCTGCTTTCGCTCTACCGGCCGTTCTGCTTTCCGAGACCGATCTCCACGCGCTTCTGCTGATGCGCGAGGCCCTGGGGCAATACGCCGGCACGCCCTGGGAGGCTGCTGCACGCCGCGCGTTCGGACTCTTTGAGCGCGCGCTCCCGGAACGCGAGCGCTTCGCGGCAAACTGGATCACGTCCCGCGTCGCATTCACGGGCCAGCCCGCGGCAGCTATCCGGGCGAAGGTGTGGGACGCCGTCCTGGACTCTCTTCGTCGCTCGCTCACTCTGGCGGTCACCTATCAGAAGCCGGGAGAGCCTGCGCGACGACGACGAATCGATCCGTACGGCCTCATCGTCACGGACGGCGATTGGAACCTCTATGGCCACGATCACCGGTCCGGGGCGCGCCGCACTTTCCTGCTCGCCCGCATCCGCGCGGCCACCGTGACCGAGCGGACCTTCGAACTCCCGGTCGACTTCGACCTTTCCCGCTACGTCCGGGAGGGAATCGACGGCCTCCAGACCGACGGTGCCCCGGTCCGCCGCGTACGCATCACCTTTTCCAAAGCGGCTTCTCCCCGTATCGCCGAGCGCAAATGGCACCCGGATCAGACCGAACATTGGGACCGCCAAGGGCGCCTGACTGTCGAATTCGACGTCCGAGCCCAGTTCCGCCTCGAGAGGCGGCTCCAATCCGAGCAACCGAGCATCGACCGCGTGACCTGGAGCCCCGACAAGCCCACCGAGGATTGAAGCCGAAGCGCGCCGTCACGTCCGGCTGGTCGAGTCGAATGGAGGGACCTATGGAGATCGTCAGCTACTGCATTGATGTTGGAACCGTGGAGGTCGGCCGCGATGGAGGCGTTGCTGGGAAGTCCTTCGCGTGGGGTCGAGTTGATTCCGAGGTTCCTGAAAATCAAGGTCCATTGAATGTCCGATTCTCGCGGCTAGCTGCCCTGCAGGAGGCGCTCCGCGACGACATCGCCAATCATCGCCGCGTCGCGCTGGGTGTGGAAGCTCCAATGTGGACACCACTCGTGAGGACGTTCGACCGAGGAACCCTCTTCCGCTGGCGCTTCGATGCGGAGAAGAAACACGAGTGGTATCTCCAGGCGGGTGCTTCCGCGGCCGTGCGAGCAACGCAGCTCGCCTTCCTTGCGCTCGAACCTCTGGTCCGGCCAACCGGTCGCCTCCGGATGCTCACGCGGTTCCGGGAGCTGGAGTCAACCGAGCCCAACGCTGACTCGCCTTCCCTGCTTGTCTGGGAAGCCTTCGTTGCTGGCGACTTCAAGCCGGCGCATGAGTACGGGGGGCCGCTCGGCGGCAACGAGAATCGGATTGACGCCCACTGCGCTGCTCGGGAGTTCGCTGAACTCGCCAAGAGGGGCGATCTCGACGAGATCGGAGAATCCAACGATGGACCCGTACTCGCCAGACCGCAAGACAATGCGACGCTCGATCAAGAAGGCGCCGTGTCGACTTGGTCGCTCGTAGCAGACTTGCTGAGGATCGAACGCCCTGCTACCAGCCGCTGCTATGTCGTCGGCAGGAAGTACCGGAACGTGGCGGGTTGACCGAGCACAGGTCCGTCTCCGCGGTCGAGGAGCGGCCAGGCTAGCCCTGCGCAAGCTCCGTCCGGCGCTTCGTGGGGAGCCACTCCAAGCTCGCGGCGCTGCAGCCAAGGGTTGCACGCCCGAGGCCGCCGAGCGCGCCGAGTAAGCCCTCACCGCTCCGGCCTTTTCCTCCTCACGAGCCGGAAGCCCGGGTACTTCGAATCCGGATCGAGCGCGCTGCTGGCCCCGATCCACTCGACCCAGACCTCAACCTCGCGCTCGGTAGGTTCGCGTCCGAGATCCCGGCGAAGCATCGCGATGACATAGCTTCGAGGGTCCTTCGGCGTCATGTCTCAGGCCTCGCGACTTGGGTCTTGAACCCCGGGAGCTTCGAGCCCGGCTGCAGTTCGCCTCCCGCAAGTTCCACTCGATTGCGCCCCCTCGCCTTGGCGCGGTAGAGCGCGGCATCGGCCTCTGCGAGGAGCAGGGCCGGGTCGCCGCCGAGGCCGGGCACGACCGAGGCCACACCCATCGACAGGGTCACCACTGGCCCGAGCTGGGAGGCCGGGTGCTCGATGGCACGCGCCTCGATCCGGGCACGAGCCTGCTCGGCGAGCTCGGCCGCGGTCTCGAGGGGGGTATCCGGGAGCACGACAACGAACTCCTCGCCCCCGTAGCGGGCGGCAAGGTCCCCGGCACGAGTGAAGGCCCCGCGGAGGACCTCGGCCACCTCGGCCAGGACGACGTCGCCCCGCTGATGGCCGGCCGTATCGTTGAGCCGCTTGAAGTAGTCGATGTCCCCCAGAATGATCGCGATGGGAGCTTCGCCCCGGGTTGCCCGGCGCCACTCGGTTTCGAGGGTCTGGTCGAACTGGCGCCGGTTGGGCAGGCCCGTGAGCGCGTCCGTCGTCGCGAACTCGCTCAGGGACTCGTTTCGCTCGCGCAAGCGGAGGTTGGACTGCTCGAGCTCGAAGGTCATCTCCTGATTGCGCCGCTCGATCGCCGCAAACCGCGCCAGGCCCGCGAGCTGGCTGGCGACCGCCTCGAGCAGCGCCACCTTCTCGCTCGACAAGGCCTCCGGTCGGTCGGCGTCGAAGACGACGGCCCCGAGCGCCCCGTCCCGGTGCCGAAGCGGGATCACGACCTCGGCGATCGTCTCCGGAAACTGCGCCAGGTAGTCGGAGTCCGAGTGAACGTCGACGAGCAGCTGCGGCCGCTCCTGCCGGAGCGCCCGGCCGACAACGCCGCGTGCGGCTGGAATGGACCAGGCCGGAGGGCTCGCCATCGGCGTCCGGGTCGAGAGCGCTCGAAGCTCGAGGTACTTCGGGCGGGCCGGATCGACCAGCCAGACGCTCGCCGCGACCAGGTCGAAGTGCTCCTGCGCGAGGTCGGCGGCCCGCTGAATCGCGGACTCGATCTCCTCAGTCTCCGCGGCCAGAGCCGCGAGCTTGGAGACGAAGTCGAGCAGGTCCCCGTCGCCCGGGCCGGGCACCGTCATGGAAACCTGCGGGCAGGCCTCGAGGTCACGAAGTCTCCCCCATCGCAACCACCGGGAGCCCCTCCGCGGCGGCCGCGGTCGCCAGGGCCAGGTCAAAGCAGCAGAACTCGAGCTCCTCGAGCTGCTGGCGCACCGTGAGCGCGAGCGTCAGGTGCCACAGGTCGGGGCCGCGCAGCGCGTGGCGCTGCGCGAGGTCTCGCGCCAGCTGGCGATCCGGCTGCCCCGCGAAGGCCTGCCAAGGGGCACGGGCCAGGCGGTCCGCGGCGCGGTTGCGCTGGGCGAGCGTGACCTTGCCCTCACGGACGAGACGACTCACCCCCGCGAGCACCTCCGACCAAGCGAGCGTCGAGAGCAGATGCACGCGTCCGGCAGACTGCAGGACCGCGAGCGCGGCGGGAGACCTCGTCTCATCGGCAAGCGTCGCGATCACGGCCGACGAATCCCAATAGGTCGGGGCGACGGCGGACGGCTCAGTCGCTGTCCCGGTCATCACGCAGGTAGCGCTGGAGAAGGTCGGCCGCCTCTGCCGGGAAGATGGGTACCGCGAGGTCGACCGGCCAAGGCCCGCGGGCGGGCTCGAGCTCGCCGCGGCGCTCCATGGCGTCGAGCCGTTCCTCGAGGGAGAGCTCGGAGGGAGCGACGAGGCGGGCGACCGGCTCGCCATGATCGGTGATCGTGACGATCTGGCCGGTGCGGGCCAGGCGGACGAGCTCGGAGAGCCGGGCCTTGGCCTCCCGCAAGCCAAAGGTGGCCGCGCGGTGCGCCCGGGCCTTGCTCGCCTCGCGCCCCTGCTGCTCGACTACTGCCCCGCCGAGCGTCTTCGCCTTGCGGGAAGGCCTGCCGGGCCGCTGGGTCTCCCGGCTCTTGGGTCTCTTCATGTAACTACTGTAGTCGCCTAACTGGCGGAATTCAAGCGCCGCCCTCAGCTCTCGGTCTTGGGCCTCGGCGCCGCCAGACCGAAGACGAGGCGCCAGACCGCGGCGCCGCCGAGCGCCGTCAGGATGAGCCTCTCACCCGAGTAGCCCAGAAACGCGAAGACGCCGGCGACAACCAGAACCATCAGGGCCAGCCGTGCCGCGTCCGCCGCGATCGGGGACCAGGTTGCAGGAAACGGAAACGTGGCGCGAACCTGCTCTGGGTTGACTCCGGTCGCATTCTTGGCTTGAGGCATCGTCGGCTCCCCCGTCCAGCAGTCGAGAGGTTACCGGCCCGTCTGGGAATGTCCAGAGGTTTTCGTCAACTTGTTCTTGGGGACTGGGAGGGCGTCCGCCGAGGAAGCGAGATTGGTACGCTTTACCGAGTCTCTGGACTAGACGAAGCGAGCCAGATGCTGCGACGGCGCGACCCGAGGCACCTCATGTCCTCGGTTCGGCGGACTGCACTTTCGGGAGTTCGAAATGTACGATCCGAACGAGGCTGTGACGGTCGGCGAGCGTGCGCGCCAGGAGCTCCTCGCAGAGCTCAAGGCGCTGCGAAGGACGCCGGAGTACCGGGCACTCGAGGCCGGAACGCTCCGCAGGCACGATCTTGCGACGCTCGAAGGGGTACAGCGGATGTTTCGATGGCGCGCTGCGGACCGCCCCGGAGCCGATGCAGACCAGGTCCAGGCTGACGTCGAGCGGGTCGACCACGAGCTGCGAGCCTTTGCCGAGGGCTACATCCCCCAGTGGCTTACCGCGGAGTTTCCACCCTCCCTCAAGATGGGACGAGAAGACCTCGCGGACTTTCAACCGGAGGGATGGCCCGTGCCGCCCGTTGCCTGCTTTGCGATCGGATCGCCACCGCAGATCTTCCGGCTTTCCGACGGGTACCTCCTTGGCGAGGATGGCGAGTGGAGGGAGCCTGAGCCGGGAGGAGAGGTCATTCCCTGCTTGGCGTTCGGATCAACGATCGTTCGAGAATCCGATGCCGCGACGCTCCAGCCGGACGGGAACTGGAAGCTGGCGCCGCGCGATCCGAACATGCTGCCCAACATCGAGCCTTGAATCGGGAGCTCATCTGGACGGCTTCCCTACCCGCGCGACCACCTCGCGTGGTTGACGGGACAGATCGGCACCGAGGAATGCGGCGCCCCATGCGGAAAGAACCTGTCAACAGAGGGGCTGCTCGGGAGCGGCGTCACGATCGGCAATCGCCACCGCATCGGCGAATTCCTCGTCGATGTCAGCGTCCCTCACACTCCTTGCTATCACTTGGCGGATCGACACGGAGCCCGGGCTCTGCCACTGGGAATGGAGCGCAACGGACGCGCCGGTGTCAAGAAGGAAGAGGCTTACTGGAACCTATACGCGTCGCCGTCGTGGTTTCGGCATCATCTCCCCGGATTCCGGATGCGCCACAACGCGTTTGTCCGCATTGGGCGCTCGTGCCGGTCGAAGATGGCGATCGTGCGACCCCGCTGCCGCATACTGCCGCGGAATCGACGTTCAGCTCCCGGCCTGGAACGGCCGGACGAAGGTCATGACGGAGTAACTCGATCGAGTGATGTCCGATGAAGCTCAGGCGGCCAGCAGCGGAATCAGGAAACTCTCAACCGACCGAGTCCACTTGAAGCGCCGGGCAAGTCAAGGCATCATTGCTCCGCAGACGCTCAAGAAGGTGAGGTAAGACAGATGGCAGCGAAGACACTCGAGAAAAGGCAGGGGGTCGGGGTCGCACGACGTGGGTTGCTTGCCATCGTAATCAGCGTGGTTTTCGCGACGTCTACAACACTCCTCGCGAAACCACCGTATGAGGCGGAGTTCAAGAAGTACTTAGGGAAGCCCGGACCTCATAAGGCTTTCGCGGTGGCAGTGGATGAATCCGGGACCTGGGCTGCCGGGTATTACTGGGGCGCCGCCGATGACGAAGAGGCTTCGGTGCATGCGCTCGAGGAGTGCGCGAAGTCTCGGCTGCAGTATGTAGTCACGGCTGACTGCCGAATTGTCGCGTTGGGCAATCAGCTGGTGAAGGATGGGTCGTTGGCGCGGGGTCAAAGCTCCGACAGGAGGATCAAACCCGCGGTTCGAGCCACCGAGGACCTTCGCTTAGAAAGCGATGCGGAGCTGCAGGCGAATGCGGTTCCCTATAGACCGGAACGTCGTGCAGCGGCCATATCCTACGAAGCGCGGTGGATCGAAGGTACGTCATTCGTCATCGGAACTGCCGAGGACGGTGATCTCCAGTTGCGGGTATCCTTCACCGCTGGTCGAGATACTCAGGCGTTTGTGTATCTGGCGAACGGAACAGGCCGTTCGATTACCTTTGATCCGTCAACCATCGCGGCAACCTGCTTCAAGCGGGAAAGAGAGCGCATTGCTGCTGTCCCTCTTCGAGTCTTCGGCCCGGAGGAGTACGAGAAGAAGATCCGCACGAAACAGGCATGGTCAGAGGCGCTCAATGGAATCGCGGCGGGAATGGCCGCGTATGCCGACACACAGCCGACGACTACCAGCTACCGGGAAGCGACAACACATTCAGGCGACTTCTCGGCGCGCAGCCGTTCTCCTCTGGGCACTTCGGTGACGGGAAGCTACTCGGGAACGACCAGCAGATCGGGAGTCATCACGAATTGGCCGTCCCCCGCAGAGCGCAATGCCGCGTTCGATCGGAGATTTGCTCAGGCCCGAGCAATCGAAGAGCAGCACAAGGCGTCCTACCAAGCCATGGCTTCATCGCTCGCACGAAGACACACGCTGAATCCCGGAACTTTCTACGGCGGCATCGTGCACCTCTCCCGAGCTCGCGGAGACAAGGTTCAACTGCGGGTTCCGTTTGGCGGCGAGATGTTCGTTGTCGAGTTTACGATGCCCGGGAGATAGCGCAGACGCATGGCCGGAGCACTTCGCCCCAGTAGCCAAGCAAATTGAGGCTCTAGGAACTCGTCAGACCTCTTCCTCGGCCTCTCCCGCCTGAGCCAGTCCTGCGCATGCCTCCTGCTGTTCGATCCACATTTGTTGGAACTCCTCAGAGGGCGCTTTCGAGCCCATCAGGTTCTGGAAGTCCCGTGTGGCCCTCAGAAGGTATTCGGCAAGAGTCAGGATGTAGCTGTTCGCCTTGGCCGCCCTCGGACCGAAATCGAAGCCGACCAGCCTTCCGTCCTTCATCTCAACCAAGTCATTCAGGACTCTCGGCGCCGTGTGGACCGCTGCGCTCGTAATGCGGAAGACGGACTGGTAGTCCCTTGCGCACCCTGCATCCGTGCAGAGCTGCTCGATTCCTGGAAGCTCCTTGGCTCCCCGCCCGTCGATCTCCGCCTGGAGCTCCCGCTTCGCCTCTTCGAGGCTCGTCTTCCGGACTTTCGGCAAATCGGGTAGAGAGAGCGAACCATTGGCCAGCTTCCGCCTACGGTAGAGATCAGCGTCGACATACCGACGATGGAAGTCCGGATCGAGAGCGCAGTGCCGGAGCTTCACGTAGAGCTCGACCGCCGCGCGAATGAGAATCGCTGCGTCGTGCTCCAGACCTCGCAGCGTCAGCAGGACACCCGCCTCGGAAAGACGAAGCAGTCTCCCCAGAAGACCCGTCGCTATCACCCTCTGTCGATCTGCCTCTGCGAGCGCGGCTGACCCGATTGCAGCCTTCGCTAGATCCACAGCGCGCTCGAATAGTCGCACTTCTTTCTGCAGTTGATCGCGGACCTGCTCCTCCACCGCGGCCCCCGCCTCTCCGAACGCATAGTCATCTCTGGCCACGGCCCAACCCTGTCCTCTCAGTCTGCAGCGAGAGCTTGCACCATCAGCCAATCCTCCCCATCGCGAGGATCCAAGTATCCATCAACTCCGGTAGAGGCCCTCCGCTCAAGTGAGACATCCGTTCGCGGTCGGCGGGTCGATGGATCGCCGCGCGCGGCCGACTCCGCCGAGCGGCAGACCCGGTCAGGCGCTCCGTCGGGCTCGCTCCGCTTCGGGCCAAAGCTTGATACGAGTGGGGGTCGTGACGAGCTTCACCTCGCGCCGCGCGATCCGGACATGAATCCCGAGGTCGCGCCCTAGCCCGCTGAAAGCGTGCGACCCGCAAGCTACTGCTGACTCCAGCCGCTCGCTACCCACCGTAGCCCCGCCCGCAGAGCCATTCCTTGCCAGCGCGTCTCCGGCGGCGTACGCTGTTCGAAGCTCACTTCGCCTTTCCGCCTCGCTGTTCTCCACGTCGCTGGACCCGATCCGGCATCGCGCGCCGCATGAACTCGTCGAACAGCGGCACCGTGAACGCCATCTCACCATGGGCCGGGCTGTAGACCATTCCCTTGCGGATCAGTTTCGCGCGCACCGGCCCGAGGCTCGTCACCTTGACGCCGAGTACCTCGGCGATCTCGCCCGTGCGGTACGGGCCCGAGCCGAGCTCGGCCATGGCCCGCAGGTAACTCTTCTCGCTCGGTGTGAGGCGGTCGAAGCGCACCCTGAAGAAGTTCGCGTCGAGGCGCTGGAGCACGACCGGCGTCGCCCGCTCGACGATCTCGAGCGAGATTGGGGACGCCGGCGCGAGGTTCCAGGCCTGATACCCCCACTCCTGGAGGAAGTACGGATATCCCTGGGTGAGCCGGTAGATCTCGGCGATCGCTTTGCGCTCGTAGGTCACCCCGGCCGCCGCCGCCGGCGCTTCGAGCGCTTTCGCCGCATCCGCTGCGGACAGCGCCCCGATATCCGGGAAGCTCAGGAGCCGCTCGGCGTAAGACTTGGCCTCTCCGGCCATGCCCGGGAGAATCGGCAGGCCCGCACCGACGAAGACCAACGGCAACTGTTCCTGCTGGATGCGGTGGAGGGAGACGACCAGGGCTCCGAGCTCTTTGTGGCTGAAGTACTGCACTTGGTCGATGAAGAGAGCGACCGCGGTGCCCTTGTCCTTGGCGGCCTCGGCGATGGCGACGAAGAGCTTGGGCAGGTCGATTTCGAGGTCGCCGCTGTCGGCCGCTCCGGGCTCCGGATCGATGTCCAGCCCGAAGGTGACGTCGCTGACGGTGACGCGGATGGACCCGATGAAGCTCCTGAGGACGCCGAGGCCCTTCCTGACCTTCGCTCCCGCTCCGGCCATCCGGTCAAGGTCGAACAGGAGCTGCTTGAGGTAAGGGATCAGCAGTTCGGCGAGCGGCTTGGATTCGAGCGCTTCGATCGCGACGGTCCGGTAACCCTGCCCTTCCGCGGTCCGCCGGATCTCGTTGAGGAGCACGGTCTTGCCGACGCCCCGGAGGCCGGTGAGCAGAAGGCTCTTTTCGGGTCGTCCGAGGCGCACCCGACCCAGAAGGATGCGCGCCTGTTCGAGCACCGGGTCGCGCCCGACCAGCTCGGGCGGTGGCGAGCCGGCGCCCGGGGAGTAGGGGTTGAGGATCGGGTCCATGGCGCGGAATTTACCCAATTATTGCCGTTTATATCTACTTTCGCGCATAACCAGCTATATTTTGGCGCTCAGCCGGTGGACTGCGGCGAATCCGTTGGTCCCCACGGCCCGCGAAGCACGCGCGATTCCGCCGCAAGCAGCCGCCGCGCGACGGCGGCCGGGTGCTCGTAGCCGAGCGGCGAGCAGGGGATCTCGCCGAGCTCGTCCTCGAACGACTGCGGCGTCCAGTCCCGGCCGAGCGGATGAGCGGCCCGCGCCTTCAGCTGAAAGACGAAGTCGTTGATCGACCCGAGGACGCTTCGGCTCCGCGTGACCCCGTACGCGAGCGGTTGGAGACGAGCCACCTCGGCCTCGACCGCCGCCTCGCCCACTCCGACTCTCTCGAGCCTCCCGCGCACCGCCCGCAGAAAGTGCCTCCGCAGATTCTTGAGATCCCGAGCCGGCAACACGACCGCGAGCAGCGACCGCTCGCTCACCGCCAGCACTAGCGGCTGCCGATCGACGGTCAGCAGGTGCGCGTACCAGTCCCCGAGCGTGGCACCGCCGGGCCGGGGTTCGGGAAGCTCTCCGAGCCCGAGCCGGCGCCGCAATCTGGCGGTGCAGCGAAGTGCGCTCACTCTGGCTCGATCCTATCCAGCCTCGGTCGGGCCGGCGGGACGCCCAGGGCGGCTCGAGAGGACGCCTCAGGGCCGCCGACTGCCTCCTCGATTCTCCGCCCGGAAGACAGGCCCATCTCGACCGACCTTCGCAACACCGGCACCTACGCGATCTCGGAAGCGGCCCGTTACCTGGCGCTGCCGCCGGCGAAGATCTCTTCCTGGGTCCGCGGCCGCGCCTATAAGGCCGCCAGGGCAGGGGCCATTCGAAGCCGCTGATCAAGCTCCCGGATCCGCGGACTACGAGCCGCTCAGCGAGCCTTTCGCTTCGGTGATCGAGTAGACGGTGAAGCACCAACGGAGAGCTTCTCGTCGGTGAGCCGGGCTGCCTTCTCAGCGGCCTTCGTCGACTTCCGGGCCCCGATCCGAACGCCCTCGATGGCCGAGGAGGTCGAGACCGTCTCGAAGACCTGCTGCTTTCGATCCGCGAGGGTGCGGAGGTGCGGGTTCCAATCGATCAGCAGCTTGCCCATGACGGGTTCACTCTATCGCGCTCAACGCCCCGAAGTGGCCGCCGGAGGTTGGATCGCACCTCGAGCAACCGTAAAGGTGCCAGCCGATCAGCAGCCGGCGCCCGGATCCGAAGGAGCTCAGCCATGAGGTATCAGGTGAGTCCGGTGCGGGAAGTCGAGTGGTTCCGGTAGTTCTAGTCCTGTCGAGACGATCTCCGCAGAGAAGTCCGCTGGTCGACCGCCAATGACTTGAACCTGGCGGGCTGGAGACTGCTCTCTCTCGGAGGCGACCTCTGGGTTGCCGGACGGGTGATCGAGCCGGGATCCAGTTCGAGGTAGCGACGAAAACGCCGAGACGTTTAGGCGGAGCTTTGGGACTTCTGGACCGGTTCTGATCTTCCGTCGTGATTGCGGTCTCTCAATGAAGCTCCAGAGGGGTCGGGCTGGGAACGGAGGCTTCGCAGAGAGCACCGGTCGCTCAATCACGGGACGGCGTCCTCCCGGGAGTTCGAGAGTTGGACCGGCCATCGGCAATCGATGGGTCGCCGAGCGCGACAGACTCCGCCCAGCGGCAGACCCGGTCAGGCGATCCGTCGGCCTCGCTCCGCTGTTAGCCAAGGCTCGAGTCGAGCAGCGGTTGTGGCGAGATTCACCTCGCGCCCTGGCCTGCTGAAAGCGTGCGACTCGCACGCAGCTTCTGCAGCCGGTCGGTCGTTAGCCACCACGCCCCGCCAGCAGAGCCATTCCTTGCCAGCGCGGTTCGCTAGGCGTACGCTCGGCCCCAGAATCTGCGTTGGCCCTCTCGGCCCTCGCCCAGCGGAAGGAGGCTGTCCCATGTCCGGCTGGTTCGAACTTTCAAAGAGCAGTGATGGCCAGTACCATTTTGTCCTCAAGGCCGCCAACGCCGAGACGATTCTCGCGAGCGAGCTCTACAAGCGCCGCGATTCCGCGGAAGCCGGCATTGCCTCGGTCCAGGCGAACTGTGCGAACGACGCGCTGTACGAACGCAAGACTGCAACGAACGGCAAGTTTCATTTCAATCTCAAGGCTACGAACGGGCAGGTCATTGGCACGAGCGAGCTCTACGAGACCGAGCGCTCGCGCGACGCCGGCATCGAGTCCGTGAAGCGCAACGGTTCGACGACGACGGTGAAGGACAAGATCTAGCCGGGCTAGGTCTCCTGGCTACGTAGCTGCGGAGACCTGGCTCCCGTTGCATAGCTCGTCGCAGGCCGCTCATCCCTGGAACTGAGGTCGCCCCGATGCCTATCGGATGGCACATCAGCGTTTTCCGACAGGAGAGTCGGCGCGGCGTGGCCGCGGAGTTTGACTCGCCGCTCGGGAGCCCGCTGGCCGTCTGGCAGACGGGCTGGGGCGGGCTCGATTGGGTTCGTGAACTTGTGAAACAGGGAAAGGCTCTCGACCTTGGCGGGAATGGCTATCCGCTGAAGTTCACCGCTCTTGCAGAGCACCTGCTTCCCTTCGTTCACGGCACTCCTCCCGAGGCGAAGAAACACTGGAGCTTCGACTCTGGCGACGTTCTGCTTCCCAACTGGCTGGGAGAAACCACGAAGTACCCGGATGAGATCGCGGCTTGCAGCCCCAGCGAGTGGCTGGTGCTCGAAGCGTGGGACGAGAGCTAGGGTGGCCGCGTGACGAGACGGCTGCAAGCTGGAAGCTGCGTCCTTCCTGCAATCAGTTCGCCGCGGGCTCTCTTGACCGGACGAACCGCTGGACTGGCAGGCCCGCACCCGGTGCAGGCGGAGTCAACATGGCAACCATCCTGCTAGCTTGGAACCCGAGCCGATATCCGGGATCGCTCCTCGACGAACTCAGGGCGGCCCGCCGTAATCGCAAACCTGGCTTCTCATGGAGCGTTGGCAACCGCAAGAGAGTGCAACCCGGCGATCGTGCCTTCCTGATCCGTCTCGTGGAAGTACCGAAGGGGATCGTGGCGGTGGGCTGGATCACCTCGTCTCCTCGTGAAGAAGAGCATTGGGATCCCGACCTCGCGCGGGAAGGCAAGCGCTCGTGGTACGTCGACCTGGACTTGGAATACCTCTCCTTGGAACCTGTAGTTCCGTGGTCCGTTCTGCGCTCTGGAAAACTCTCCCGAGGGCACTGGTCGCCGCAGAGGTCCGGAATCGCCATAGCCCCGGACATTGCGACAGCTCTCGAACGGGAGTGGGCAAGGCGAGTGCCTAGCGTCGGGAGCAAGCCAACGGACGGCTCAATAGAGTCGTTCTATGAAGGCCGTCTCAAGGAAGTCCGCCTGACGAAGCCAGAGCGCAATCCCAGGGCCCGCGCTGCTTGCCTGCATCACTACGGTTCCCAGTGCCTCTGCTGCGGAATGACCTTCGAGCGTGTCTATGGAGAAGACGCCGCCCGCCTTGTCGTTGTACATCACCTGAAGCCGCTCGGAGCGGCGCATGGGCAGCGCGAGGTCGATCCTGTGCAGGACCTCCGACCGGTGTGTCCCAATTGCCACGCTGTGATCCACCTTACGAATCCGCCGCTATCGATTGACGCCGTGCGATCTCGGCTGCGGCGAAGGAAGCGCCTCCGCTAGGCGGGTGCAAATCTCTTTCCAACATCGACTTTTTCGAGCAAGGGTCTCCGCGGGTTTGCCACGCCTTGGCGAAGTCAACAAACAACCTCTGAAGGGATAGGCCGCTTTTGGGTTCTTCCTGGGACGCTCTACTGGCTAGGCTAACTCGGGGGTGCATCGTGGGACGCAAGAAGGGCATACCCGGTCTATCGTTCTCCTGGAAACGCGCCTCTGGATTATCCAGCGCCAAGGGAAAACTGTCTCGCGAGCTTGGAGTTCCACTCTCTCGCTCCGGGAGACAGCGCAAACTTGGTCGAGAGATGGGTTGCTGTGTGCTCGCCGCATTCTTGTTCGCGGGCGGCGTCGCGGCGGTTGTTGGTTTCGTGAGAAGTTTTGTTTGAGTACCGGCGTCGGCGCGCGTCCTCTTCGACGCCTCAGCCGTTCACGTCCGTAACCGAAGGCCTCCTGTCCTGCTATCTCGTCCCTAGGTCGCCAGGATTCCGGCCGGCCTGAGTGCGTCGCTCTTTGGTTCCCAGCGCGCGCCCCCCCTGGAGGCCCCTTCGTTCCTTCCCGGAAAGCTCTGGCAGTTCTTGGTTTTCCTCCCTGACTGAGCCCGATCGCGATTTCTTGAGCCAATGGAGTTACCGGAGTCCCAAGGAGATCCCGAGGCCAGTCGACATGTAACCCCGCGAGCTCTCTTGGGCGTTCAGGTGGCCTCGGCAGAGCCGGGCGATAGACTCCACGACCAGAGTTCACCGCCGATGCGACCTTCGAACGTTCTAGGGGCAGGCCTGCTCCTGCTCGCGGCCAGCGCGGCCGCGGCCCAGCCGCCGCCCGGCTACTACGACGACGTCGATGCCTCCTCAGCCGTTCAGATCAAGGCAACGCTTCATCCGGTGATCGAAGACCACCAGCGCTTCCCCTACACCTCGACCGCGACGGATACCTGGGACATCCTGGAGCTCGCCGACGAGGACCCCAGCGACGTCGGCGCGATTCTCGACGTCTACA
>JAIOJQ010000384.1 GCA_019911865.1 Thermoanaerobaculia bacterium | reverse complement strand
GTCGGGGCCGCGGCGGCCGCGGCGGCGCCCGCAGCGGCGGACGTGCCGGCACCGGGCGAGTTCGAGCTGGCCGACGTGTCGATCGCCGAGCTGGCAGCCGGTCTCGCGGCCGGGCGCTGGAGCGCGGTCGAACTGACGCGGCTCTATTCCGGGCGGATCGCCGCGCTCGACCGTGGGGAGGGTCGCACCAACGCGATGGCCGAGCTCAACCCGGAGGCCGAGGCGATCGCCGCCGCGCTCGACGACGAGCGCCGGCGCGGCAAGGTGCGCGGTCCGCTGCACGGCGTCCCGATCGTCCTCAAGGACAACATCGACACCGCCGACCGGATGCAGACCACGGCCGGCTCGCTGGCGCTCGTCGACGCGCGGCCGGCGCGCGACGCCTTCCTCGTCGAACAGCTGCGCGCCGCCGGCGCGGTGGTGCTCGGCAAGACCAGCCTCTCGGAGTGGGCGAACTTCCGCTCCTCGCGCTCGTCGTCGGGCTGGAGCGGGCGCGGCGGCCAGGTGCGCAACCCCTTCGCCCTCGATCGCAGCCCGTGCGGCTCGTCGTCCGGCTCGGGCGTCGCCACCTCGGCGAGTTACTGCGCCGCCGCCGTCGGCACCGAGACCGACGGCTCGATCACCTGCCCGGCGGCGATGACCGGCATCGCCGGACTCAAGCCGACTCTCGGCCTGGTGTCGCGCAGCGGCGTCATCCCGATCGCCCACAGCCAGGACACGGCTGGTCCGATGGGCCGCACCGTCGAGGACGTGGCGCTGTTGCTCGGCGCCTTGACCGGTACCGACCTGCGCGATCCCGCGACGGCGGCGAGCGCGTCACACGTCGAGAGCGACTGGCGGCGTCACTTCGGCGTGCAGGCGCTCGCCGGCGCCCGCCTCGGCGTGGCGCGCAACTACTTCGGCTGGCACCCCGAGATCGACCGCCAGATGGAGGAGATCCTGCGTGAGCTCGCGACGGCGGGAGCGGTGATCGTCGATCCGGCGGAGATTCCGCACAAGGGGGCCTACGACGACGCCGAGTACGAAGTGCTGCTCTACGAATTCAAGCACGACCTCAACACCCACCTCGCCGGGCTCGCGGACCACGGCCAGCCGCGGACGCTGGCGGCGCTGATCGACTTCAACCGCGCGCACGCCGCCGAGGAGATGCCCTGGTTCGGCCAGGAGATCTTCGAGCGCGCCGAGCAGAAGGGGCCGCTCACCGAGCCCGCCTACGTCGAGGCGCTCGACACCTGCCGGCGCCTGTCGCGCGCCGAGGGGCTGGACGCGGTGATCGCGCAGCACCGGCTCGATGCGCTGGTCTGCCCGACCCTCGGTCCGGCCTACCGGATCGACTGGGTCAACGGCGATCATTACGGCGGCGCGGCGACGAGCCCGAGCGCCGTTTCGGGCTACCCGCACCTGACGGTGCCGGCCGGCTTCGTCCACGGCCTGCCGTGGGGACTCTCGTTCCTCGGGCCGGCGTGGAGCGACGCCAAGCTGCTCGCCTACGGGCACGCTTTCGAGATGCGCGTCCGGGCACGCCGGGCGCCGTCGTTCGCGGCGGCCCTGCCGGTCTCCTGAACAGCGCCGGAGGGCCGCAGCGCGATGGTAGAGTCCCGGCCCGCAATGTTCCGCCTGTTTGCCCGTAGCGCGTCCGCGCTGTCGATTCTGCTCGCGCTCGCGGCAAGTGGCTGCGGGACGCCGGCCGGTTCTCCCGACCGGCAGTCGCTCTCCTTCTCGCAGCTGCGCGGATCGGTTTTCGGTGGCGCCGGCGAACTCGTCGTTCCGGGCCCGGGATGGGAGCCTTCCGGCGACGGCGACTGGCGCTTCGAGGGCAAGGACGGACTCGTCTTCATCTCGCTCGACCGTCCGCTCGAACGGGACGCGACCTTCGTCTTCGAGTCGCCGGCGGGCGTCACCCTGCGGGCCAGCTGGAACGAGGTGGAGCTCGCGACCTCGCCGGGCGGTCCGGCGGGGCACTTCGAGGTCACGGTGCCGCGCCGGGAGCTGGCCGGCGGCCGACACCGGCTGCGGCTGCGCCTCCTCGGCGAGCGCGGCAAGCCGGCCGTCGGCAAGGTCCACTGGAGGGCAGCCCTGGGGACGGCGCCGCGAGCCTCGGCCGGGTTCGATCGGCAGGCCGGACTTCTGCTGGCGCAGTTTCTCGATCTCGGCCTGGCGGGCAGCGACGCCGCGCCCTTGCACGACGGCTTCGTCACCCTGGGGACGTGGACGGCCCGGGTGGAGCTCGACCACGATCGCGGCGGGACCTTCGTCGCCTTCGTTGCCGGAGACGCGGCGACGTCCGGCCGGGTGAGCGCTTCGATTCCCGGCGCTCCGGGCGCCGAGATCCTCCTCGACGAGGCGGCGGAAGGGACACGGCCACGCTTGCTGCGCCTGCAGGTGCCTGCCGGATCCAGGCAGCTCGACCTGGCTGTGTCGCAGGTCGCGGCCGGGACGCCGGTGCTCTGGGGCGGCCCCTACTACCTCCCCGCGCGCCGCCGCGTCCCCACGGTCGTGCTCGTCACCCTCGACACGACGCGCCGCGATGCGCTCGGCGCGTTCGGCGGGCCGTCCGGTGCGACGCCGAATCTGGACCGCCTGGCGGCAGGTGCCACGGTGTTCACCCGCGCTTCGTCGACGACCTCGTGGACCCTGCCGTCCCACGCCTCGATCTTCACCGGCCTCTATCCGGCCGAGCACGGGGCGGGAGTGAGCCGGGACCGCATCGCCCGCAGCTTCGAGACGCTGGCCGAGCGGCTGTCGAGGCGGTACGTGACTTCGGCGTTCGTCGGTGGCGCGCTGTTGCGGCAGCGCTACGGAACCGGCCAGGGATTCGGCGTCTACCTGGTGCCGCCGCAGTGGGAGCTGCCCGGCCGCACCCTGGTCGACGGCGCGATCGATCTGCTCGCCGCCGCCGAAGACCTGCCGCTCTTCCTGTTCGTCAACCTGTTCGACGCGCACTATCCCTACCTGCCGCCGGAGGACTCCCCTCTGGCGGCGGACCTCGCGGCCGCCATCGAGAAGATCCCGCCGGGCAGCCCGTGGCGGAATCTGCTGGGCGGCGAGATCGCCGCCTGGTCGCGGCTGATCGACGGCGAGATCCCGCACGAGGCGGCGGGGGTCGCGGCGATGAAGCTCGCCTACCGCGCCGAGGTGCTCGAAGTCGACCGCCTGGTCGGTCAGCTGCTCGACGAGCTCGAGCGGCGGGGCCGGCTCGACGGTGCGCTGGTCGTGGTGGCCGCCGATCACGGCGAGTTCCTCGGCGAGAAGGGGTTCTTCTCGCACTCCTCGCGGCTCGAACCCGAGCTGGTCGACATTCCGATGATCGTCAAGTTCCCCGGCCAGCGGGAGGCGGCGCGCGTCGACGCGCCGGTGAGCCTGATCGATCTGTTCCCGACCATCCTCGAAGCCACCGGCTTCCGCCCCCCGGCCGGGCACGGTATCTCGCTGACCCAGGTCGCCCCGCTGGGCGCCCGTCCGGGCGTCCAGTTCGAGGAGACCGAGCACTGGGTCCACCCGCTGCCCAAGTCGATGAAGGTCGCCGTGTCGATCCACGGTTTCGACGGCGAGGTCGGCCGGCGCATCGGCTGGGATGCCGGGGAGGAGTGCCACGACGGGCAGTTGCCGTGGCGCAACGCGGTGCGCTGTACCGAAGAGGTGCGGGCGGCGCACGAAAAGATGCGGCAGGCGCTCGAAGCGCGAGTCCGGCGGGCTGCCCGCAAGGCCGTGGAGGCTGCCGAGCTCGACGAGGCCGAGCGGGCGCGCCTCGAGGCGCTCGGCTACCTCTGATCCGTCAGTCGGGCGTCGCGCTGCGGGCGCCGAAGGCCGCCCGGATGCGCGGCTCGAGCAGGCGCCCGAGGGTGAGGCCGCCGAGCAGCGTCCCGAAGGGAAAGAACAGGCACATCAGGGCGGAGGCGGCGACGCAGTAGGTCCAGCGTTCGCGCCGGGCGAGCAGGAAGGCGCCGCGCGCCACCAGGATGCCGAGCACCAGGCCGGCGGTGAGCAGGCCCACGGCGATCGCCATCAGGCCGGCGTCGCTCGCCGCGGCTCCCGGCGTACGCAGCAGCTCCTCGCCGCCGTCGCGCAGCCGCCGGTCGATCACCAGCCAGGCGAGCGGCACCAGCGCCGCCATGCCGATCAGGAACGCCATCGCCCAGTGGAACATCGCCAGGATCTGCAGGTCCTCGCCGGGATCTGGCTCGCTCATCGGGATCCTCGCGTGCCGCGCAGCGCCGCGGTGGCGGCGAGCAGGCCGGCGTCGCAGGTGAGGCCGCCGCCGGCGTGGCAGCCGCTGCCGCCCAGCAGCAGTCCGGGGACGGCGGTCGCATAGCGCGCCGCACTCGCGGTCGGCCGCATCACGAAGAGCTGATCGAGCGCCGGCTCGACGTGATGGAGCTGGCCGCCGGTCAGATGCCAGTCCCGTTCGAGATCCGCCGGAGTGAGCACCTGGCGGGCGAGGATGCGCGATGAGAGGCCGGGCGCTGCCGCCGCGAGGCGCGCCACGACGAGGTCGCCGAAGCGCTCGCGTTCGCCGTCGGACCAGCCGCCCGCGAGATCGTTCGGCGCCCAGCCCGCCAGCACCGAGACGACGTGGGCGCCGGCGGGCGCGAGCGTCGGGTCGAGCCGGCTCGGCACGCGGACGTCGAGCTGCGGTCGCTCCGAGGTGCGGCGGTACTTCGAGGCGTCGAAGGCGCGCTCGAGCTGGTCGACGTGGCCGCCGCCGAGGCGCAGCTCGCACGGCCGGCCGTCCGCCTCGAACGCCGGGTCGAGGGGCCCGTCGAGCGCCAGGTGGACCTTGGCCGCGGTGCCGCGCGCGCGGACGCGGCGAAACTCCTCTTCGACCGCGAGAGGCAGGGCGCCCGGCTCGACCAGCTCGAGCATCGTCCGCTTCGGATCGCAGGTGGCCAGGACGCAGCGCGCCGCCAGCTCCTCGCCGTCGGCCAGCGTGACCCCCGCGACGCCGTTGGCGTCGACGCGGATGCGCGCCACCCGGGCACCGGTGCGCAGGCGCACTCCGGCGGCGCG
>JAIOJQ010000383.1 GCA_019911865.1 Thermoanaerobaculia bacterium | reverse complement strand
CAGATCGTCAGGCGCGGCGACCGGGGTGGCCGGCTCGGTGCGGCTGCCGGCGAGCGCGCCGGGCGACCTCGCCCCGGGCCCGCCGGCGGATCCGGAGAGCCGGACGCGTGACTTCTTCGCCGCGCACGGCGCCGTCTTCGGCCTGCGCGATGCCGCCACGCAGCTCGATCTGGCCGGGGAGCGGAGCGATCCGTTCGGCTTCCGGCACCTGACCTTCCGGCAGTTCCATCGCGGCGTGCCGGTGTTCGCCGGCGAGCTGCGGGCCCATTTCGATCCTGCCGGGCGCCTGCGCGAGGTGGCGGGGATCGTCGTCCCCGGGCTCGACCTCGAAGTCGAGCCTTTCCTCTCCCCCGGGAGGGCAGCCGAGCTGGCGCGCGCCTTCGTCGCCCGCGAGCTGGCGCCGGCCGGGCAGCGCATCTTCTCCGGCTCGCCGCGCCTGACGATCTGGGCACCGGATCTCGGGGGCGGGCCGCCGGCGACGCCCCGGCTCGCCTGGGAGGTCGAGGCCGGCAACGGCGGCGATGTGCGCGCCCGGGTTTTCGTCGACGACCGGCGCGGCAAGGTGGCGGATCACCTCTCGCTGGTGCATCACGCCCTGGATCGACGCGCCTTCAGCGGCGTTGATCAGGCTCCGTTCAACGGCATCCCGGACTCATGGCCCCTCCACCCCGACTGGGTGGAGGGGGACCCGCAGCCCACCGGCCTCGCCGAACTCGACGGCGCGCTCGCCGCGACCGCCGACGTCCACCGCTTCTTCGCCGCCCTCGGCGTCGACTCCTACGATGGCGACGGGCACGTGCTCGACGTCTCCTGGAACCACGCGACCTTCTGTCCGAACGCCTCGTGGAACGGCATGCTCGCCTCGTTCTGTTCCGGCTTCGCGGTGCACGACGTGGTGGCGCACGAGTGGGCGCACGCCTGGTCCCAGTACTCCCACGGCCTCATTTACCGGTGGGAGTCCGGGGCGCTCAGCGAGTCCTTCTCCGACATCTGGGGCGAGGTGATCGACGACGCCACCCGTCTCGACGGCGTGCGTGACACCGACGGCCCCGACACCCGGCGGGCCGACGGCGCCTGCTCGGCGTTCGAGGAGGCGATCCTGCGCATCGCCTCGCCCGCCTCGCTGCGCGGCGACCACGAGGTCGGCCTGGCCGCCTTCGGGGCGCCACCGCCGGCCGAGGCGCCCGGCCGGCGGATGGTCCGCGTGCTCGATGGCGCCGGGGCGCGCGACGCCTGCGAGCCGGTGACCAACGGAGCCGAGCTCGCCGGAGCCATCGCCTTCGCCGATCGCGGTGACTGCGACTTCCAGACCCAGGCGCGTCACGTCCAGCAGGCCGGGGCGGCGGGGCTGGTGATCGGCAACCTGCCCAACTCACCGTCGCCGGAGATTCCGCCGGCGATGGGGTGCGACCCGGTCTTCGCCTGCGACTCCAGCCTGGGAATCCCCACCGTTTCGGTGGCCGTCGGGACCGCCGAGGCCCTGCGCGCCGCGCTCGCGGGCTGGGTCGGTGCGCGCATCCTGCGCGGCGACAACGAGGGGGCCGACGAATCGGTGCGCTGGCTGCTCGGCGAGGACGTGCGGCCGTACGGGCTGGTGCGCGACATGTGGACGCCGACCTGCTTCGGCGATCCCGGCAAGGTCTCGGACTCGGAGTACTTCTGCGGCACGGCCGATGGCGGCGGGGTGCACACCAACTCCGGCGTCCCCAATCACGCCTTCGCGCTGCTGGTCGAGGGGGGGACCTACAACGGGCGCACGGTCGGCTGGCTCGGCCGTACGCGCGCCATCCACGTCTACTGGCGGGCCCAGCAGTACTACCAGACGCCCGCCACCGACTTCGCCGACCACGCGGTGGCCCTCGAGTCGGCCTGTGACGATCTGATCGGCCTCGACCTGCCCGATCCCTTTGGCGGCAACACGGTGCGGATGACCGCCGGGGACTGCGCCAAGGTCGAGGCGGCGGTGGCGGCGGTGGAGCTGCGGCAGCCCAACGCCTGCGGCTACGCGCCGATCCTCGCCTCCCCGCCACCGGCGATCTGCCCCGCCGGGGACGCCTACACCGTCGCCTTCGCCGGCTTCGAGGCCGGGACCAACGGCTGGACGGCGAGCCGGCGCGCCATCGCCGACCCGGAAAGCTTCGACCCGCGCGACTGGACGCGGGTCGGCGAGCTCCCCGACGAGCGCCCGGGCTCCGCCTACTTCGCCCCGGATCCGCGCAACGGCGACTGCGTGACCGGTCTGCCGGGAGATGACGATACCGGCGTGCTGGTGCTCGAGAGCCCGCTCCTGACGCTGCCGATCGGCCTGCCGGCGCGTTTCGCCTTCGACCACTGGATCGCCAGCGAGGCGCGCTGGGATGGTGGCAACCTGCGGCTCTCGGTCGACGGCGGCCCGTTCGCCGCGCTGCCCGTGGAGAGCTACCTCTTCAACCCCCCCAACGGGACCCTGCTCGGCCCCGAGCTGAACACCAATCCGCTGGCGGGCGAAGCGGCCTTCCACGGCACCGACGAAGGGTCGAACAGCGGCAGCTGGGGGCGCTCGATCGTCGACCTCGCCGGCCGCGTCGCCCCCGGGCAGCCGTTCCGTCTCCGCTTCGAGTTCGGCACCGATCTCTGCTTCGGGAGCGATCTCGGCTGGTACGTCGACGACCTGCGCCTGGCCGTCTGCGCCGCCCCGGCCCCTCTCTTCCTCGACGGTTTCGAGACCGCCACGGTGGGGCGGTGGAGCACGTCGGCCCGGTAGGCGGCGGCTGCGGTTCGCGTCGTGCCGACGGGCGCCGGGAGTTTCTCCGGCGCCCGTTTCTCGTCCTCGTCGGCGGCGGATCAGCGTGGGGTGGTCAGCAGGGCGTAGCCATCGGGGCGCGACGTTTCGCGTGCCACCTCGACCAGCGGCAGCGGGGGGTCGAGACGCGCAAGGTCGTCCTGCTCGATGAGCAGCCAGAGCGGGCCGGGGCGGGCCGCGAAGGCGCGCAGGTCGGCCTCTTCCGCCAGCTCGACGGCGTAGCGGCGGGTGTGAAAGAGGATCGGCGCGTCGAGGCGGGGCCAGATGGCGTAGGGCTCGCCGGCAGCGGCCTCGGCGACCAGCCGGGCGCTGATCGGCGCCAGCGACTTGACGGCGTCGAAGCGCGGCAGCAGGAGGAGCGAGGCGACGACCGCGACGACGCCGAGGCCGGCGGCGAGAGCGTGCACGACCTGGCGGATGCGGCCGCGACGAGCCGCCAGCCAGGCGAGCTGGGCGGCGGCGGCGACCAGCAGCGTCAGGCCGAAGACCATGCCGGGCGTGCCGGGCCCGAGCGGCTCGAGCTCTTCGAGCTTCGCCGCCAGACGCTCCGGGCGCAGGCGCAGCGCCACCAGGGCGAGCACCGGCACCGCCGTGGCGAGCAGGGCGAGCAGGGCTGCCGGCAGGACGAGCCAGCGTCGCAGGCGCGGCCAGGTGGTCTCGATCTCGCCGAATGCCGCGGCCACCAGCAGCGCTATCGCCGGGTACATGGTGAGGATGTAGACCGTCCGCTTGGCCGGCGAGAGGCTGAAGAAGAGCAGGGTGACGAACATCCAGCAGAGCGCCAGCACGACGCCGCGCCGCGCCTCGCCGAAGATCCGCTTCCAGCCGATCCAGATCGCCCCGGGCAGGAAGAACGACCAGGGGAAGAAGTCCGCCGGAATCACCGTCAGGTAGTAGTACCAGGGCTTGAAATGGTGCCAGGGGTCGGCGTAGCGGGTCAGGTTCTGCTTCAGCACGATGGTGCGGAAGTAGTCGGCGCCGCCGTCGAGCAGCGCCGGCAGCAGCCAGGCGAGGACGACCGCCGCCCAGATCAGCAGGCCGGTCGGAATCCGCATCGCGCGCAGCACGTCGCGGCGACCGGAGATCAGCCCCCAGGCGAGGATCGACAGCAGCGGCGGCAGCAGGCCCACCGGTCCCTTGGCCAGCGTCGCCAGGCCGGTGAAGACGAAGAAGAGCCGGTAGAGCCCCGGCCGGCCCTCGGTCAGGCCGCGCACGAAAAAGTACATCGCGGCGGTGACGAGGGCGACCAGCAGCATGTCGATCTGGCCGATCCGCCCCTGCCAGAGAATCTTGGCCGAAGTCGCGAAGACGAGGGTCGCGAACCAGGCGACGCGCAGGTCGAAGAGCCGGCGGGCGATGCCGAACAGCAGCAACAGGGAGGCGGTCGCCGCCAGCGCCGCCGGCAGGCGGGTAGCGACCCGATCGACTTCGCCGGTGACCAGCGAAACGGCGGCGATGGTCCAGAAGTGCAGCGGCGGCTTCTCGGAGTAGATCCTGCCGTTGAGGTGCGGCACCAGCCAGTGGCCGTCGGCGCGCATCTCGCGGGCGACCTCGGCGTAGCGCGGCTCGTCGGGATTCCACAGGTCGCGCGAGGCGATGCCGGGCAGAAACAGCGCCAGCCCGAGCAGCACGAGCAGCAGCCGCTCCCCCCGGCTCACGCCGACTCCTCCCGCGGCGGCGCGATCTCCTCGACGTTGCCGGCCGGCAGCCAGCGCCGGCGCATCCAGCGCACCGCGAACAGGTCGGCGAGAGTACGGAAGAGGCGGTTGCCGATGCCGTACTTGGCGACGCCGCGCAGGCGCGGCCGGTGGCGCACCGGCAGCTCGGTCACCCGGGCGCCGTTCCAGCGCACCAGGGTGGGCAGAAAGCGGTGCATGCCGGTGAACATCGGCAGCTCGGCGAGGAACTCGCGCCGGTAGACCTTGAGCGAGCATCCGACGTCGCTGATCGCTTCGTCGGTGGCCCAGTTGCGCACCGCGTTGGCGATGCGCGAGGAGACCCGGCGGGTCCAGCTGTCGCGCCGCTCGACCCGCACGCCGGAGACGACGTCGAAGCCGTGCTCGAGCTCGGCGATCAGGCGCGGCAGATCGGCGGGATCGTTCTGCAGGTCGGCGTCGAGAGTGGCAACCAGGCGGCCGCGGGCGGCGCGGAAGCCCGAGGCGAGGCCGGCCGACTGCCCGGCGTTGCGCCGGTGGCGCAGGATGCGGATCGCCGGGTCGGCGGCGGCGAGGCGGCGCAACACGGCGAGCGAGCGGTCGGTCGAGCCGTCGTCGACGAACAGCGTCTCCCAGGCGAGCCCGGTCGGCTCGAGCGCGGTGCGGATCTCGGCGGCCAGCTCGTCGAGGTTCTCCTCCTCGTTGAAGAGGGGGATGACCAGCGAGAGATCGGGCGCCGTCACTCCCGCCAGCTCTTCCAGGGGGCGTTGCCGGCGCGCCAGATGCCGTTGAGGTGCTGCCAGTCGCGGTAGGTGTCCATCGGGTGCCAGAAGCCCTCGTGCACGTAGACCGAGAGCTGGCCGTCGCGCGCCAGCTTCTGCAAAGGCTCGAGCTCGAGGAAGACGCCGGGGTCGTCGCCCAGATAGTCGAAGACTTCGCGCTCGAAGACGAAGAAGCCGCCGGAGACGATGCCGTCGGCCACCGTCGGCTTCTCGTTGAACTCGGTAACCCGGCCGCTGTCGACCTTCATTTCGCCGTAGCGCGAAGTCGGGTGGACACCGGTGACGGTGGCGATCCGCCCCTGGGCACGATGGAAGGCGAGCAGCTGCGCGATGTCGACGTCGCCCACCGCGTCGCCGTAGGTGAACAGGAAGGTCCGGCGGTCGACGTAGCGCTCGACCAGCTTGAGCCGGCCGCCGGTGCCCGAGTCGGCGCCGGTCTCGGCGCAGGTGACTTCCCAGTCCTCGCGCCCGACGTCGTTGAGAAACCGGACCTGCGGCGGGTCCTCCCGCATCGACACCGTGAAGTCGCGCTGCATCTCGTGCAGGCGCAGGAAGTACTGCTTGATCACCCACCCTTTGTAGCCGAGGCAGAGGACGAAGCGACGCAGCCCGTGGGAGCCGTAGATCTTGAGGATGTGCCAGAGGATCGGGTGATTGCCGATCTCGACCATCGGCTTGGGAACGTTCTCGGTGTGCTCGCGCAGGCGCGTCCCCTGGCCGCCGCAGAGGATGACGACCGGCAGACTGCGCACGTCGGAGTGCGGGTCGGACATGGCCCGGAGCCTATCGCGGCGGGCGGCCGGGGTGGCGGTGCCAGATCCGCTCGCCGCCGGCGCGCCGGGCCTGGCGGCGCAGCTGGCGGCCCAATCGGCCGGCGGAGCGGAAGAGCGCCGGCACCTGGGAGGCGTAGGCGAGAATCGCCTCCTGCTTCTGCTCGAGATGGCGCGCGGCGAGCGCCAGCGCTTCCGGCCGCCAGCCGCCGCGCCCGCCGAGGGCGCGACGCACCGCGAACCACTTCCACTCCGAGTAGGGGAACTCCTCGTAGAAGGCCACCGGCCGGCCGCTCGCCTCGGCGGCGGCGCGCACCAGCCGGTGGTCGACGTGGCCGCCGACGCCGAGCGGCGCGAGCAGCAGCGCCGCTCGGCGTCGGCGGCAGCGCCATCAC
>JAIOJQ010000382.1 GCA_019911865.1 Thermoanaerobaculia bacterium | reverse complement strand
ATCTATGCCCCGCTGCTGCTGCCGGTGGCCCTGGCGCCGCTCGCCGCGCGCCGCCAGGGCCACCGGCAGCAGCAGCGGGGCATAGATCGGCTTGGCCAGCACGACCAGCGCGAGCAGCGCGGCGACCGCCCACCAGCGGTGGGGGGAGGCGAGCCGCGAGGCCTCGCCGTCGGTGGGGAAGAAGGCGAGCGCCAGCGCCGCCGCGACGAGGCTGAGCAGAAAGAGATCCGCCTGGCGCCAGAAGACGCCGGCGAAGGCGACCGAGGCGAAGATCCAGACGGCCACCCAGAGGCCCGCCGCCGCGCCCAGGCGCCGTTCGAGCGACCGCGTCGCCAGGGCCGCCGCCAGGGCGAGGAAGACGAGATTGGCCAGCTCGGCGCCGCGGCGTGGCGCCAGGCGGACGAACGGCGCGATCGCCACCGCGTAGGCCGCCGGCTTGCTGTAGGTGATCGTCCGCCCGTCGTCGGCGCTCTGCAGGATCAGCCCCTCGGGCTTCACCCCCCGGCGCGCGACGAAGCGGTCGAAGTCGCCACGGGTGAACTCGAGGTCGCCGTCGAAGGCGACGCTCTCGGCCTGCATCAGGTAGGTCGCTTCGTCACCGACCAGGCGGTCCTGGCGCGGCAGCTCGCGCAACGCGACGAGCGCCGCCAGCGCGGCGAAGAGCAGGGCGAGCAGCGCGCGCGCGGCGGACTTCGGCATGGCGCCCCGCGGTTTACTTGAAGACGCGACGAACGCGCGCGGCGTCGATGCGGATGATCGGCCGGTCGCCCAGGCTCTCGCCCTCGCCGGCCTCGCGCGCGGGGTCGAACTCGACCGGATTGACCACTTCGGCGAAGACGTCGCGCAGCGCCCGGGCGCCGGTGCGGTTCTCCTGCGCCGCCCGCTCGGCGATCAGGCCGGCCGCCAGGTCCTCGATGTCGAGCTCGATGCCGATCGCCTCGAAGTATCGCCGCGTGCGGGCGAGCGGCGAGTCGACCGAGTGCAGGAGGATCTCCTTCAGCACGCCGGTGTCGAGGTCGTTGAGCACCACGACCTTGTCGAAGCGGGCCATGAACTGCGGCACCATGCCGAAATCGAACAGGTCCTTCATCTTCAGGTAGTCGGCGAGGGAGAAGCGGGTTTCGAGACGCACCGAGCCGTCCGCGGTGCGCACCGCCTCGGTCTTCAGCCGCTCGCCCGAGCCCGACTTGGCGACCCTGTTGTAGACCTGGTCGTAGAGGCCCTCGAAGGCGCCGCCGCAGATGAACATCATCTTGCGGGTGTCGATCGGCACGACCTCCTCGCACTCGACGCCCTCTTTCCAGGCGCGCAACCGGAAGGCCAGCGTCTCCCCCTCCATCAGCGTCAACAGCCCCTGCTGCAGCACGACGCCGATCGGATTGGGGCGCCCGCCGAGCAGCGTCGACATCTTGTCGATCTCGTCGATGCATACGGTCGCCCGGCCGATCGCCTCGGCCAGCTGGGCGTGCGTCGGGTGCTCGCCGACCACCAGGCGGGCGCGCTGCTCGACCGCTGCCAGCAGCCGGTCGGCGCGGAACTCGGTGCGCTCGGAGTCGACCAGCAGGTTGGCGTTGAGGATGGTCACGGCGCGAAAGGCCTTCAGCTCCTCGAGCGAGTCGTAGAGCCGCTGGATGTTGTTCATGATCGTCGTCTTGCCGGTGCCCGACGAGCCGATCAGCAGGATGTTGCCGGAGACCTTGCCGAGGACGTGCTTGTGCACTGCCACGGCGACGAACCGCAGCGCCCGGTCCTGTCCGAGCACGCCGCGGCGCAGCTCCTCGTAGAGCTGCCGGGGAGCCAGGGTGGTGGCAGCGGGGCGGTTCTCGACGCTGGTGCTCATTTCCCGGATCCTATCGCCGCGCGGCTTAGAATGCCGGCGTCGTGCCCGTCTCCCGCCCCAGCTCCGCCAGCGACCCGGACGCCGTTCCGGTACTTGCCGCCCGCGCCGTCGCCCGCAGCTTCCACGTCGGAGAGTCCACCGTGCAGGCGCTCGCCGGCGTCGACCTCGAGGTCGGCGAGGGGGAGCTGGTCGTCATCGCCGGCCCGTCGGGCAGCGGCAAGTCGACCCTGCTCCACCTGCTCGGCGCCCTGGACCGGCCGGATGCCGGCCAGATCCGGATCGAAGGGCGCGACGTCGCCGCCCTCTCCGAGCACGGCCGCACGCTGCTGCGCCGCCGGCGGCTCGGTTTCGTCTTCCAGGCCTTCCACCTGGTGCCGGTGCTCAGCGCGGTCGAGAACGTCGAGCTGCCGCTGCTCGTCGACGGGATTCCCCGCCGCGAACGGCGCGAGCGCGCGGTGACCGAGCTCGAGCGGGTCGGCCTCGCCGCCCGCCTCGACCACCGGCCGGACCGCCTCTCCGGGGGCGAGCGCCAGCGGGTGGCGGTGGCGCGCGCGCTCGTTCACCGGCCGCGCGCCGTGCTGGCCGACGAGCCGACCGGCAACCTCGATTCGGACAACGCGCTGCGCGTCTTCGACCTGCTCGCCGAGCTGGGCGCCGCGGCGGGGACGACGATCGTCATCTCGACCCACGACCCGCTGCTCGTCGACCGCTCACCGCGCATCGTCCGGCTGCGCGACGGGCGGGTCGAAAGCGACCTGCGGACGGCCGGAGTTCCGGCGTGAGGGTCGCCGACCTCGCCCGGCTGGCGCTGCGCAACCTGGCGCGCAACCGCCGCCGCACCCTGCTGTCGCTCGCCATCGTGGCCGCCGGCACGGCGGCGATGGTGCTGACCGCCGGCTTCGTCCGCTTCTCCTTCGACGGCCTGCGCGAGGCGATGATCCACGGCGGCCTCGGCCACCTCGAAATCGCCGACGCGGACGCCGTCGCGGCGCGGCCGGGCGCCCTCGACCGGGAGCCGAGCGCCGCCTTTGGCGACTGGCGCGCCCTGCGCGACGAGCTCGAGACGCAGCCGCACGTCGCCGCGGTCGGCGCCAACCTCCACCTGATGGGCCTGGCGCAGACCGCCGAGGGACGGTCCGCCTCGTTCGTCGCCGTCGGCGTCGAGCCCGACCGGGAGGTACGCATGGGCTTCGAGACCCGGGTGCGCGACGGCGAGGCGCTCGCCGCGGCGCCTCCCGAGCCGGGCGCCGACCGGGCGCTGCTGGCCCTCGGCCTCGCCTCGACGCTCGGCGTCCGTCCCGGCGACCGGGTGACCCTGCTGGCGCAGACCGAGAGCGGCACTCTCGACGCGCTCGATGTCGAAGTCGCCGGCCTGGTGACGACCGGCGTCGCCGAGCTCGACACGCGCTGGATCAAGCTGCCGCTGGCCAGTGCCCAGCGCCTCGCCGGCACCGACCGGATTTCCAACCTGCTGGTGGCGCTCGACGACACGCGGTCGACCGACGCGGCGCTCGAGCGGGTGCGGGCGCGGCTCGCCGGCCGCCCGCTCGCCGTCACGCCGTGGCCCGAGCGCGCCCCCTTCTACGGCCAGGTGCGCGGGCTCTACCTCGGCATCTTCGTCTTCCTCGGCGCCATCGTCGGCGTGCTGGTCGTCCTCGCCGCTTCGAACACTCTGGTGATGGCGGTGATGGAGCGGGTGCGCGAGATCGGCACCCTGCGCGCCATCGGCACCGGGCGCGGCCAGATCGCCGCGTTGCTGCTGGTCGAGGCGGCCTGGCTCGGCCTCTTCGGCGCCGTCGCCGGCAGCCTGCTCGGCCTGGCGGGCATCGGCACGATCAATGCACTCGATCTCCACATGCCGCCGCCCCCCGGAGCCGTCGATCCGATCGATCTCGAGCTGGCCGTCGTCCCCGAGGCCTTCCTCGGCGCCGCGCTGCTGATGATCGTCGTCCTGCTCGTCGCCGCCCTGCTGCCGGCGCTGCGCGCCGCGCGGCTGGTGATCATCGACGCCCTGGGGCACACGTGAAGCGGCGCCTCCTGCTCGGCGCCCTGGCGCTCGCCGCGGCGCCGCTCGCCGCCGAGCTGTCGGCGAGCCATGCCCGCCTGCTGGCGGCGAGCGACCCGTTCGCGCGCGCGCCCGAGCAGCTGCGGCTCGAGCTGGTGGTCCGCCGCGGCGCCGCCGGCACCAGCCCCGAGGTCGCCCTCGAGATCTGGCGGCGCGGCGAGGAGCTGTCGCTGGTGCGCTTCCTGGCCGAGCGCGAGCGCGGCAAGTACGTGCTGCGGCGCGGCACCGACGTCTTCCTGCTGACCCCCGGGGCGCGCGACCCGGTGCGCCTGTCGGCGGCCCTCGCGCCGGCCGGCGGCGCGGCGCTCGATCAGCTGCTCGGCCTGCGCCTGTCGCGCGACTTCCGCCCGGTGGCCGCCAGCGAGGAGTCCGGCGTGGTCACCTTCGACCTCGAGGCGAGCCGGCCGGAGGTGTCGCCGCCGCGGGTGCGCTGGGTGGTTTCGCGTGCCAGTGGCCTGCCGCTGCGCGCCGAGTTCCGCGACGCCGGCGGCCGCGTCCTGCGCCTGGTCGAGTTCAAGAGCTGGCGCGACGCGGCCGGCCGGGTGCCCGGGGAGATCGCCGCCAAGGACATCGGCCAGGTCGGCGATCCGCTGTCGGTCCGCATCCGCGCCTTCGAGCCCCGCCCGGTCCCGGAGGCGATCTTCGAACTCGACGGCGCCGCCGCCCGCGCCGCCCTGCCGCCGCCCGGCTGAGGCGGGCGCGGTCAATCGGCGCGTCCGCCCGCTCGCAGCTGCCACATCAGCAGGCCCGCGAGCCCCGCGGCGGCGAGCATCGCGAGCCGCGTCACCTCGAGCAGTGCGTGCGAGCCGTAGCGGGCGAAGGCGAGGTCGGGCAGGCCGGCAGAGCCCTTCTCCGCCGGGCCGGGCAGTGCCTCGCGACCGGCGAGCAGGCGCGCCGTGCGACGCGCCGCGCCGGGCAACGCCCGGGCATGGACGACCAGCGGCGAGTCCGGCGGCGACCAGAGGCTCGCCCGGAAAGCAGGCGAGTCGAGATCGGCCGGCCCCCTCCACACCGCCTGGACGGCGCGCTCGAACGGCACCAGCACGGCGAGGGCGACGCCGAAGACTCCGGCGGCGAGGCAGGCCGCCGCGATCCAGCGGTGGCGTGCCGAACCGGCCGCGGCGCGGTGAAGAACTTCCGCCGCCGGCAGCAGCAGCAGCGGCAGGACCGGGACGATCAGCCGCGGCCCCCAGACGCCGCCGCCGTGCCACTGGTAGAACTTCGCCGCGAGCAGCAGCAGGGCGGCGGCCATCGCCAGCGCCAACCACGCCATCGCCTTGCCCCGGTTCAGGAAGCCCCGCCACCCCCAGACGGCGAGGACGACCGGCGGGGCGAACCAGAGCAGGCCGCGCCCGGGCGAGACGAGCAGGCCCGCCAGGCCGGCCAGCAGCGGCTGCGAGAACTGCCCTGCCTCGGCCCCATAGCCGGTTTCGAAGACGCTGCCGAAGCGCTGGAAGTTGTACGCCGCGACCGCGCCGGCCCAGCCGGCGAACGGCACTCCCCAAGCGAGGGCGGCGAGCAGGCGCCGGCGATCAGGCGCAGTGCTCCGCGCCAGCTCCCAGGCGAGGACCGCGGCGAGCGGCAGCACGACGACCAGATTCGCCGCGCGCGTGGCGAAGGCCAGTCCCGCCGCGCACCCCGAGAGGGCGAGCCACCCGGTCCACGGCCCGCCCGCCGGCTCCGCATCGGTCCGTGCCCGCACCAGGGCGAAAAGCGCGACGGTGATCGCCAGGGCCGAGAGCGGTTCGGAGAGAAAGGTGGTGGCCGAGTGAGCAAAGACCGTGGCGCCGCCGAACGCCGCCGCGGTGGCCGCCGCGACCCCGCGCGAGTAGCCGAAGGCCGAGGCGAGCAGGAAGAGCGCCGCCACCGTGGCACCGCCGATTGCGGCGCTGGTGAGGTGGACGGCCCAGATGCGCGCACCGGTGCGCAAGTTGCCGGCGGCATCCTGTGCCTCCGGCAGGCGGAAGCCGCGCCCCTCGAGCCACTCCCCCGCCGCATCGAAAGGGATCGCGACGAGCGAAAGGCCGATGCCGTACTTGGCGTAGCGCCCGCCGTCGCGGCCGGGCACCGGCCGCACCGGCGAGGCGTCGGAGAGCGGGGCGCTGACGCGCACCTCGCCGCGCTCGCGCATCGCCGCGGTGACCTGGTACATCAGCACGTCGTCGCCGAAAACCAGGGCGCCGCGGCCGATGGCGAGGTAGAAGAGCGCGAACGCCAGGCCGAGCAGGGCCGCCGCGGCGGCGCGACCCGGCCGCGCCGATCTCACCGCGGGCCGGGAAGGTCCAGCAGGAGCGCCGGAGATCCCTGATCGCTGAACCAGAACTGCCCGCGCGAAATCAGGTCGATCGCCAGCCTCCCTCCGGCCGCCGGCGTCGCGGTGCGCGGGTAGCGCAGCGTCACCTCCGCCGCCTCACCCGGCGCCAGGTCGCGGGGCAGCGGCGCCCGGCCGTTGAACTCGTCGAGCTTCTCGCCCGCCGCCGAGAACAGGCGGCAGGCGAGCCCGACGGTGCCCGGCTTCTCGTCGTCGCCCGCCGTCCACACCGAGGTGCCGCGATTCTCGACCCGCACCACGACGTCGAGCCCGTCCGCCGTTTCGGTCGACTGGCGCAGCTCGAAGGCGGCCAGCCAGCGCGCCGGCGCTCCGCCAGCACCCGCCGGCGACGCCTTCTCCTTGCGGGCGAGAAAGAAGTTCACCGGCGGGCCCGGCGGCGGACCGAAGGCGCGACGCAGCCGGACCCGGATCCCCTCGTCGGCCGGGATCAGCGAAGCCGCGGGGAGGAGCCGCCGGACCTCGGCGAAGCCCGCGCCGCGCAGCAGCGCCTCGAGCGCCTCGGGGCGGAACGGCGCCTCGAGCGTGGTGAACTCCTCGGACTCGGCCAGCAGCTCGCGCTCGCCCTCGCTGCCGGGCGGCGGCATCTCGCCCTCCTTGATGATCAGCAGGCCGTGCGGGGAGAGCATCGAGTGCAGGTTCTCGAGCGCCGTCGCGGCGTCGAGAAAATGATGCAGGCAGTCGTAGAGGACCACCGCATCGAACCGCCGGTCCAGCCTCTCCGTCTCGATGTCGAGCGGGCGGAAGTCGATCCAGCTGCGGTCCCGGTCGATCGGCAGATAGGGCAGCGAGCGGATCCGCTCCCGGGCCACCTCGAGCAGGTCTTCCGCGATGTCGACGCCGGTCACCCGATAGCCGAAGCGGAAGAGGGCCTCGGAGAGCCAGCCCGGTCCGCAGGCGACGTCGAGGATCGAAGCACCGCCCGGCAGCGCGGCGAGCTCGACGAGATTCGCCAGGTCGCGCAGGTAGACCAGCGAGACCTCCTGAGGACCCTCGGTAAAGGTGAAGAACGGCTTGCGATAGAGCTCCTGCCGCGCCCAGTCGGGCAGGTTGCGCGCGTAGTCGATCGCCCCCTGCTTGTAGGAAGCGACGCGCTCGCGGTCGGAGAGCGGAATCTCGATGGTGCGGATGCGGTTGCCGGTTCCGGGACCGCGAGGATTCTGTCGGGCGTCGCTCAAACCAGATCTCACTCCTCGTGCAGCTCGACGGGCGCGAGTGGCGCCGCCCCGGGGCTTCCACGGGATGCCGTTGCAGGGGCCTGGAATCGGCGGCGAATCTACCACGCAGCATCGACGGCGCGGCGAGCCGGTGCCGCGGATGCCGGGCTAGTTCAGGTAGCCGAGCGCCTTGAGCTCGGCCTCGAGGCCGCCGTCGAGCTCGCCGGTCTCCTCGGCGATGCGCTGCCCCCAGGCGAGGTCGAAGGCGCGCAGGCGCGAGTCGAGCAGGGCGCGCCGCACGCGCAGCGAGTGGAACCGATTGACCTGCTCGCCCGGGTCGGCGGCGAGGTCGAACAGCTCGCGGCTGGTGCGGAAGCGGAAGACCTCCGGGTCGAGCCGGCGGATCAGCTTGTGGCCACGGTCGTGAACCGAAGCGTAGATGTAGCCGAGCCGGTCGAGGTGGGCGAAGGAGGGGCGCTCGGCAAGCCCGGCGCCGGCGAACGCGGGCGCCAGGCTGCGGCCGGGCAGCCCCGCCGGCACCGGCGCGCCGATCAGCTCGAGCAGCGTCGGCACGATGTCGACCTGCTCGACCGGCGTCGCGACGCGGGTGCCGGCCGCGGCTCCCCGCGGCAGCTTCCAGATCAGCGGCACCCGCAGCTGCTCCTCGTAGAGCGTGCGACCGTGCTCGACCTTGCCGTGCTCGAGGAACTCCTCGCCGTGGTCGGAGACGAAGACCACCACCGTGTCGTCCCACAGGCCGCGCTCGGCGAGCGCCGCGGCCAGGGTGCCGAAGGCGACGTCGTTGGCGGCGATCTCGGCGTCGTAGAGGCCGCGCAGCTGCGCGAGGGTCTCCGCATCGGCCGCGATCCGCCCACGCTCGAGCGCGCCGAGCGTCGAGCGATCCCCCAGGCGCGGATTGTCGAGCCGCGGCACGAAGCGCTGGCGCTGCTCTTCGGGCGGCAGGTAAGGGGCGTGCGGGTCGACGGTGTGCAGGTAGAGCAGGAACGGCTTGCCGGCGTCGGTCTCGTCGAGAATGCGCAGCGCCTCGGCGGTCACCCGGTCGGCGCGCGTCTTGCCGCGCACCCCGTGCGCCTGACCCGGCAGGTAGCGGAAGACCTCGCTCCCCTGACGGAAGCCGAACGGCTCGGAGGTGTTGACGTTGGTGGTGACGAAGCCGGTCCGGTAGCCGAGCGGCGCCAGGTGCTCGGCGAGGGTCACCGCCGCGGACGGCAGCCGGCTGGCGCGGCCGCTGATCTGCATCGACAGCGGGTGAAGGCCGGTGAGGATCGCCGCCGCGGTGGGCCGGGTCCACGAACTGTGCGCCCGAGCGTGCTCGAACAGCACCCCCTGGCGGGCCAGCGCGTCGATCGCCGGCGAAGTCGGCCGGGAGTAGCCGTAGGCGCCCAGGTGGTCGGCGCGCAGCGTGTCGACCAGGTAGACGAGGACGTTCGGCCGCCGCGCGCCGGCGGCGGCCGGCGCCGGGGCCGGCGG
>JAIOJQ010000381.1 GCA_019911865.1 Thermoanaerobaculia bacterium | reverse complement strand
CGCGATCTGCTCGATCAGCCGGTCGTCGATCCCGTCGCCGTCGGCGTCGGCGAGGCCGACCTGGAGCGGACCCGACAGGTCGACGACCAGCAGCCCCTGCGAGCCGGTGGCGACGTAGACCCGCAGCGTCTGCCGGTCGAGTCCGAGATGCCGCGCCGTGCCGGGCAGCGGCACGCGGGCGCGCAGCTGCGGCTCGGCGCGGTCGGTCACGTCGTAGACCAGCAGCCCGCCGACGCCGTGCGCCACCAGCGCCCAGTCCTTCTCCAGCTCGACCTCGGAGATGGCCCCGTCGCCGTCGGCGTCGAGTCCGAGGTCCTGCGCCGTCTCGAGGCCGAAGACGGCGCGCGAGCCGGCCACCTGGGCGCAGGCGTCGCCGACGAAGCGCAGCTCGTCGAGATCCGATGCCTCGCTGCCCACCAGCGCCAGGCCGCGGTAGGCGACCAGCGACACCGCCGTCAGCTGCGGGATCGCCTCGGCCTCGAACAGCCCGCCGAGATCGATCAGCGCCGCCGACAGCTCCGGCACCTGCTGGTTGCACAGGATGAGGTTCGGATCGCCGGCGCCGTTGTAGAGCCCGATCACGTCGCTCCAGCCGGGAGCGGGGGTGTCGTCGGCGCGATAGAAGCGATTGACGTCGACCAGCTCGATGCCGGCGCCGAGGGTGGCCACGTAGGCGTACGACTCGCGGTTGCGCAGCAGCTCGAGGCGGTCGCCGACCTCGGCCACGAGCTCGACGGCGAACGCCCCCGAGCCGTCGGCATCGACCCGCTCCCAGCCGAGCCGGTCGAGATTGCGCAGCGTCACCGGCGCGCCGGGCGAGGCGCCGTCTCCGACCACGCGCACCCGCGGCCGCTCCTGCGGCGTCGCCGGCGGCACCAGCGTCACCCCCAGCCCGTCGGGCGCCGGCTGCCCGGTCGTCCAGCGCGACGTGAGGTCGTTCGACAGCGCGGCGACCCGGCGCGGGTAGCCGGCGGGCAGCTGCGTGCCGCTGCCGCCGACCCGATCGGAGACGATCGTCGTGCCGCGCCAGGCGAGGCCGCGCGCCGCAACGGGATCGGGCGCGGCGAGGATCTCGGGCAGGCGCAGCGGATCGAAGATGCGCAGGATGCCGAAGTTGCGCGACCCGCCGCCGGCCACCAGCACGCGGCCGTGCGGATCGACTGCTACGCCGCGCACGAGGTCCTGCATCGGGAAGAGGAACGTGGCGCCGCCGGGCAGCACGCTCTCGAGGTTGGCCGGATCGGAGACGTCGAGTACCGCCAGCCCCTGTTCGTCGGCGGCGACGAAGAGCAGATTCCCTAGCCGGGCGAGATCCTGCGCCCGGCCGAGCAGGTAGGTGTCGGCGACACCGCTCGCCTCGACCTCGAACTCGACCGTCAAGCGCTTCTCCCAGCGGTTGCCCGACGCATCGGCGAGCTCGGGCGCGAGCTCGAGGCGCAGCTTTTCGCCCGCGCTCCAGGCGCCGCGCGGACGGATCACCGCGCGGGCGTACGTCCCGCCCGCGGCAACCAGCGGCGCGACGCTGCTGCCGGCCGCATCGAGCACGTCGATCCCGGCGAATCCCGCCGCCATCGGCTCGTCGAACTCGACGCTCAAGGCCGTTTCGCCGGTAACCCGGGCCCCGAGAGCGACGAGGTAGCGGTGGCCGGCGGTCGCCGGCGCGGTGAGCGAGAACGCACCGTCGGCCGCCGCGGTGGTGAAGACCTCGACTTCGTCGTCGAGGCCGATGAGGCGCGCCTGGAGCCCGCCGGGGATGGCGCTCGCGGCGCCGGTGAGGGTCAGCTCCGAGTCGGTCGTCGCGTAGTCGATCCCGAGTCCCAGCGTGCCGGAGGAACCGGGTTCGGCGGTGACCAGCAGAAAGCGCAGTGGCGAGCCGGAGACCGGATGCGGCGGCTCTTCGTCGCCGTAGAGCGCCGGAGGCAGCTCGGCCACTCCGCCGTCGTCGGCCGGCGGCTCGAACTCCCCCTCGAAGAGCGCGAAGCCGGTGCCGAGATCGAAGATGGTGAAGGAGACCGGGGCGCCGATCCGCGTCGGGATCAGCAGCGCGTCCCCCTCGAGCAGCGCCGAGATGGCGCCGTTGACCACTGACAGGAGCCCCTCGAGCGAGGTCTGGATGACCACATCGACCCCGGCGACCAGCGGCAAGGCGAAAAAGCCGAGCGGCTCGGTCGGATACGACACCGTGTAGTTGCCGGCGAAAGCGAGCCCGGGGAGCATCGTCCGGGAACCGGCTGGCCGCAGGCTCTCGGGACTCTCCGGGGCCTCGCCGGGCTTGCCGCCGACCGGCATCGTCAACGCTGGAGAGCCGCCAAGCGGCTCCGGCGCCTCTTCGGTGGTCAGCGTCCCGCCGGCCAGCCGCGCGAAGGCGTGGAACATCCAGCCGCGGCGGCCGAGACCGGAGACCTCGCGCAGGACGAGGTGCTCGGCGTCGGGCGTGCCGACGGGCGCCGGTAGCGTCAGTTCGAGCGGCTTGTGGGCAACGGCGCCGCCGAAGTCGAGGGCGAAGCCGGCGGCGCGGACCAGCGTCTCGGGTTGCGCCGGCGCGGGCGCGCTGGCCGGCCGCGGCGTGACGACGACGCGCGTCATTCCGACGAAGGCGCCGGGCGGAACGTCGAGAATCCAGCCGTCGACCGTCGTGATGCGCGCCCCGGCGGGCTCGATCCAGGCGCCGCGTCCATCGGCCGTTCGCCAGGGTCCGAGGGTCAGCACCACCTCGTTGGCCCCCGGAATGAGCACATGCAGCCGCAGGTGGTCCCCGACCGCGGCCTCGATCGCCAGCTCGAACTGGCCGGCCGGTCCCGCCTCGGTCGATTCGGTGGCGGCGAGCCGGGTGAGGTTTTCGACGAAGACGAGCAGGCCCGCGTCGAGCGCGCCGGCAAGTCCCTCGATGCGCGCCTGGCCGGCGGCGTCCGGCTCGTAGAGCAGCACGCGCGTCGGGTCGAGCCCCCCCGGCGCGGCGACCAGCTGCGTGGTGAATCCGGCCGTCCCCGGCGCGGCGAGGCCGTAGCCCTGCAGGTCGCGCACCCCGGTGCCGACGACGATCTCGTGCACCGTTCCCGCCTCGAGATCCGAGTCGGGCACCAGGGTGACGAGGGCGCCCTGCGGGATCCGTTCGACCGGGATCGCGACGCCCGCGGCGGTGCGAAGCTCGATGGACTCGGTCGACACCGGATCGACCGGCTCGCTGAAGCGCACCTGCGGCTCGACGCCAACCGGCACCTCCGTGCTGCCGTCGCCCGGTGTGATCAGGAGGATCTGCGGCCCGACGATCGCCAGCGGCAGGTCGAGCGGTACGACCGCCGCGTCGGCCGCGATCGCGGCGTCGACCGCAACGCCATTGCCGCGCACCGGCTCGCGCGCCGAAACCGTGGTCGCGGCGACCGGTGCCGGCAGCAGGTAGCCGCCCGCCGGACCCGAGCGCTGGCGCAGCGTCCCGGATGCGACCGCCTCCACGGCGGCGCCGTCGAGCGGCGTGCCGGTAACGTCGAAGACCGTTCCGGCGAAGTAGCCGAACGGCGCCGTCGCACGCGCCACCAGAAAAACCCCGCCGCCGCGCACTCCGGGCCAGAGCGCCGGTGCCCCGTCGGCGCTCCGCCACCCTTCGGGCGAAGGCTCGGCGGCGGCCACAGGCCGCCAGCGCGCGCCCTCACCCGTCGCGAGGCGCTCGAGCACGAGGCCGCGCTCGCTGCCGGAGGGCACCGGGTCGAAGGCGAAGGTGAGCGTCGCCGGCACCGCGAGCACCCGCCCGGCCAAGTCGACGTCGAGCGCAGCGATGGGCTCGAGCCAGGCCGGCAGCGGCGCGCCGGCGGCCGACGGGTCGACCGCAGCCAGGGAGACCGGCGTCGGGGTCACCAGAGCGCCGGCCGGAATTTCGATCCGGTTGCCGTCCTCGTCGACGACGGTACCGCCGTCGGGACCGAGAACATTGCCGCGCACCGTCTCGCCCGAGTAGTGGCGCACCGAGACCTGCTCCTCGCCCTGATCGAGCGGCAGCAGCCGCGCGGCCTCCGAGGGCTTGAGCCGGAAACTCGATCCGGCCGCGCCGTCGACCGCGCGATAGAGGATGAGGTCGGCCGGGTACGGCGGCTCGACGCGCGTCGTGCCGTCGAGCAGCTCGAGCGCTTCGGCGATCCCCAGCGTCAGCGGCGCGCCGCTGGCCGCCTCGTCGGCACCGGCGTAGGCCACCTCGGCGAGAGCGGTCTGATCCGGCAGCACGACGTCCGGGGTGAAGAGAATCGTCGCCGCGGTCACCAGGTCGTGCGGTGACGGCGCCAGCGAAGGGAGCGGCTGGCCGACCACCGGCGCCGGCACCGTGAACGGCGCCGGGTCGGCGTCGACTACCGCCCAGATCCCGTCGCCGCTCGACTCGACGTCGACCACGGTCGCACCCGGATCGAGCAGTTGCTCGACGCGCCAGGCGAGCGCCGCGAGGTCGAGGCGCACCAGGGCGCGGTGCGGCGCGCTGCCGGGCAACAGCTCGACCGTCAGCATCGAGGCCGCCGCGGGCGGCTGCGCCGACCACCACCAGACCGCGGCGCGCGGCGACCAGCCGTAGGGAAGCAGCGCCGGCAGTCCCTGCTCGGAGAGGGCGACGAGGGCGACGCCGGTCGGGGCGGCGTAAGCGTCCGCCGGAATCGCGAGCGACATCCCGGCGAGGCCGCCCGGTAGCGGCGAGCGGGTGAGCGTCGCACCGGCTGACCCCACGTTCTCGGGTTCGCCGAGCGGCGCGAGGCGCGGATCGAAGACGTCCGAGCCGCGGTCGGGCTCGGTCGTCACCACCCGGTAAGCGGAGGTGTACCCCGGTCGTTCGAAGCCGACCTGGTGGGTGCCGGCGGGCAACGCCAGCGAGAAGCGGCCATCCGGTCCGGTCGTCTGCTCGGGCCAGGGCGCCGGCAGTGGCGCGCCGTTCGACCGGAACGCCCAGACCCGCGCCCCCTCGAGCGGCCGGCCGGTGGCGTCGTCGAGCACCAGTCCGGAGAGGAAGCTGGCCGCCGCGCCGCCGCCGAGAACCTGACTCCAGGGGTAGGCGAGCGCATTGCCCGCGAGGTCGGTGACCGCCGTCGAGACCTCGACGCGGAAGGTGGCTTCGGGCAGCGGCTCGGCGGCCGTCCAGACGATCGAGGCCGCATCGGCGCCGAGGGCCTCGGCTCCCGCGAGCGGACCGTGGAGGTCGTCGACGGCAACCGCGTCGGCGATCGAAGCCGGATCCAGCGCTTCCGAGAGGACGATGGTCACCGCCGCGGCCGCCGGCAGCGCGGCGAGCACGCGAGGCGGCGTGCAGTCGTGCACGACGGTGAGGGAGGTCGCATCGGAGCGGTTTCCCGTCGTATCGACCGTGGTGAGCGACAACGCGTTGGGGCGCTCGACGGCGAGCGGCACCGCCAGCTCGAAGCCGCCGGCCGCGTCGACCGGCGCCGAGACCGGCCAGGCGCCGCCCGTCGCCTCGACCGAGGCACCCGGTTCGGCGGTGCCGGCGAGCGGTACGGCCGAGACGCAGATCCGCTCCCGCGGCGTTGGCTGGATTTGGGGCGGCGCCGGGGCCTCCCCGTCCGAGGTCTCGAAGACGAGGATCTGTTCGGCTTCGAAGGCGCGGCCGGAGAGGTCGACGAGCGCCGTCGTCAGCCGCAGGCGGAGCGTCGCCGCTGACGGCAGCGGCAACGCCGGCGTGACTTCGACGACCTCTCCGCCAACCGTCGAGGTCGCCGCCAGCGGCGAGCCATCGGCGCGTTCGAGCACCAGCGCAGCGGCGACCGGCGGCGCCATCGGTTCGGAGAAAGTCAGCCGGAACCGGCTGTCGGGCGCGAGACCGAGCGCGCCGTCCGGCGGGTCGGCGGCGAGCAGGCGGGGCGCCTCCTCGTCGCGCCAGACGATGCGGGTGCGCGTGCCGGTGTTTCCCTGGGCGTCGCGGGCGCGCGCGATCAGGCGATTCTCGCCGGCGGCCAGCGGCACGGTGGCCGTAAAGACGCCCCCGGTCAGCGTCGCCGCGACGCCGTTGACCGTGACGGTGAGCCCCTCCTCGGCCGTCACCGTCCCCTCGACTTCGACTTCGGCGACCGCCAGGCGCGCCCCTTCGGCCGGCGTGGTGATCTCGAGCTCCGGCGCGGTCGAGTCGCGACGCACGCGGACCGACGCCTCGGCCGTCCTGCCGAGCGTGTCGAAGGCGCGCGCGAGGATCGTCGTCTCGCCCTCCTCGAGCGCGACTTCGCCGCTCCATTGGCCGGCGCTCAGCGCCGCACTGACGCCCTGTACTTCGACGCGGTCCAGGTGGGCGTCTTCGGCGGTGCCGGAGACTTCGATCGTGGCGCCCGGAACCACCGTACCCGCCGCCGGGTCGACGATCACCAGTGTCGGCGCGATCGAGTCCCGTTCGATGTCGCGGCTCGACTCGACCGCATTGCCAGCGCGATCGACCGCGCGCGCCACCAGAGTCGTCGAGCCCTCGGCCAAGGGCACGCGCGGGGCGACGAAGCTGCCACCCGTCACGGCGGCCGCGAGTCCGTTGACGGTGACCGCCTCGAGGTTCGGATCGGCGACAGTGCCGACCACCTCGACCGCGTCCGCGCCGGTGACCGCGCCGGCCGCCGGCGCCTGGATCGAGAGCGTCGGCGCGGTGGTGTCACGGATCACCGTAATCGAGCCCGTCGCCGTGTTGCCTGCGGCGTCGGTGGCGAGCACCGCGATCGTGCGCTCCCCCTCGGCGAGCGCGAGCGGGGCGCTGGCGAAGGCGTCGCCGGCGAGCGGCGTCGCAACCCCGTCGACTTCCACCGAGACGGCGCCGACGACCCGTCCGGAGACGACGATCGAGGCCTCGCGCGTGACCGTCCCGGAGGTTGGCGCGAGATCGGCGAAAACCGGCGGGGTCGTGTCGATCGTGAAGCGGACGGTGCGCGCGGTGAGGTTGCCGGCGGCATCCGTCGCTTCGACGTCGAGCCGGTGCTCCCCTTCGGCCGCAACGCTCGAACCGGCCGGAAACGGAGTGCCGTCGAGACGTACCGCGATCTCGACCTCGGTCGCGTCGGTGACCTCGACGATCGGCGCCACCGGCCGCGCGAACAGCGCCCCGTCGGGCAGCTCCACACCGTCTTCGAGAACCCGCACTTCGGGCGGCTCGCTGTCGCGCGTGACGGCGAGCGTGACCTCGGTGCTGTTGCCCAGCGTGTCGCGGGCGACCACCACGAGGTCGTTCGCTCCTTCGACGAGCGCAATTCCGGCCGCGGTGAACTGACCCGAGGAGACGATCGCCGGCACGCCCGCGACGCGCACTTCGTCGAGGTGCGGGTCGCCGACGCTGCCGGTGACGTCGATCGTCGCCGCGGCGACCACCGTCCCCGGTCCGGGCGCGCTGATCGCGAGGGTCGGCGCGGTGCCGTCCCGCTCGATCGAAAGCGCCAGCGTCGCCGTGTTGCCGGCCTCGTCCACGGCGGCCAACTGGAAGGTGCGCGGCCCCTCGGCGAGGGCGAACGGTCCGGCGCTGAAGGCGGTGCCGGTGAGCGTCGCCGGCGCGCCGTCGACCGTGACCGATGCGGCCCCCTCGACGATGCCGGTGAGCGTGAGCTCGGCGGCGGCGACCAGCGCTCCCGGCTCGGGGATCGTGCTGACGAACAGCGGTGGTGTCGTGTCGATCCGGAAGCGGACGGTGACGGCGGTCGTCGATCCTCCCGCGTCGGTCGCCAGGACGGTGAGCAGGTGCTCGCCCTCGCCGGCGACCGGCGTTCCGGAGAGGAACGGCGCGCCGTCGAGGGTCGCCTCGACCGTGACCGGCGTCGCGTCGTCGGTCTGGATGACCGGCGTCACCGGCCGATCGAACAGACTCCCGTCGGCAAGCGGCAGGCCACCCTCGAGGATGCGGACCGTCGGCGGATCGGGATCCAGGGTGACCTCGAGCGAGACCTGCGAGGCATTGCCGACGCTGTCGACGGCGCGTACCTCGATGGAGTTCGGACCGGGGACCAGATCGAGCGCCGGCAGCACCCAGACCGCGCCGCCGACCGAAGCCGGCACGCCGTTGACCCGCACCTCGGCGAGGCGCGGATCGACCGCCGTGCCCGAGACGGCGATCGGTGTCGCGCCGACGACCGCCCCCGGCGACGGCGACTGGACGACGAGCTCCGGCGCCAGGGAGTCGCGGACGATTCGATGCAGTCGCTCGCTGCCGTTGCCGGCGGCGTCGGTGGCGACCAGCAGGAAGTTGCGTTCCCCTTCCGCGAGCGCGTACGGACCGGCGGTGAAGAGGGTGCCGGAGAGCGTCGTCGTGCTGCCGTCGACGGTGAGTTGCTCGGCTCCCGAAACCTCGCCCGAGAGGGTGACCGAGCCTTCGGCGACCACCGAGCCGTCGGCAGGCAGGACCGAGAGGAACGCCGGACCGGTGCGATCGATGGTGAACCGGACGGTCGCCGCCGCCGAGCCGCCGGCCGCGTCGCTCGCCTCGGCCACCAGGGTGTGCAGCCCCTCTGCCTCGACCGGCTCGCCGGAGAGGAACGGGACCCCGTCGAGGGTTGCCGCGAGCTCGATCGGCGCCACGCCTCCGGTGACGCCGACGGTCGGCGAGACCGTGCGGGCGAAGACCGCGCCGTCTTCGAGCGGCTGTCCGCTCTCGCCGATCTCGATCGCCAGCGGATCGCCGCCGCCTCCCGTCCCTCCGGAGACGTCGAAGTCGTCCCACAACTTGACTCCGTTGCCCTTGGCCCACAGGCCGATCCAGCCGGCGGGACGCCCCGGAGCGGTCGCATCGACCTGCCACGCCTCGGGCTCCGGCTCGTCGCCGGGCCAGACACGGGCGCGCACGCGCACGCCGTCGCCCGCCGGCGCGGCGGCGATCGCGAAGCGGAACCAGCGGTCGGGGGTCAGCACGACGCCGGTTTCGACATCCCCCGCGAGCTCGCCGCGGTTGACCGACGAGAGGCGCACCGTGCCGTTGGCAGCCGCTTGGCCGAGCTGGAGGTAGGCGACCGGCGACGGCGCGGTCGAGAAGAACATCATGCCGGCAAGCGAGGCGGTGCGCTCGCGGTAGACGCGACCGGTCCACAGGAAAGGCGTATCGGCCGAGAAATCGGCTTCCCGGTAGTGGGTGTAGGAATCGGAGGCGCCCTGCTTGCCGAAGGCGTGGTTGCCCGTTGCCCGTGGGTCCGTACGGACCTTGAACTGCCCCGGTGCCTCTTCGACCGGGTTGCCCGGGGCGCTGTCGAACCAGCCGGCGGGTTCCGGGCCGCTCGCTTCGAAGCTCTCCGCATAGCCGACCTGCGCGCCGGCCGGCACCGCAGCCGCGAGCGCGAACACCGCTCCTGCCGCGAGCCATCGAGCCGCCCCAACCCGCCCCAACCCGCTCCGCTTCGACATCCACCCCTCCGGCATCCCGTCCGGCATCCCCTGCAGACTCTCCACCTGCACGCTCCTCCCCCCGCTCACGGCGCCCGCCTGCGTACCCGGTTGCCGCGCGCGCCCGTGTCGGCCTCGAGGTAGAGCCGCATCGGCACGTCGACCGGCACGCCGACGAGTTCGACGTCGAACGACCCGTCCGCGGCGACCGGCACCCATGCCTCGGCCCCCTCGATCGACAGCACCGCCGAGACCGACACCCCGGCCGGCAGCTCCGCCGCCCCGGCCGTGCCCACCGCTCGCACGCCCGCGGCCGTCCGCGTGAAGGTCACGCGCCGCTCGTCGAGCCAGGGGTGGAGCAGCGAGCTGCGGAAGCCGACGAGGCGGTTCGAGTCGGCGACCCAGAGGTGGCCGCTGGCAACGGACATGCCGACTAACGAGTCGACGCCGGGTGCCGAGAGCACGCGATCGAGCGAATACCCGTGGTTCGCGAGCGTCGAGTCGAGAGCACCGAACCGGACGATTCCACCGGAATCCTCGACGTGCCCGCCGGCCCAGCGATCGCCGACTTCGATGGGGGCGACCCGCCAGCAGCCGCCGTCGAACGAGGAGCAGGTATCGCCCTCGTGACCCTCGGTGGCCGCCAGGTCGCCCTGGTGCCAGGTGACCGGCTCGCTCTCTCTCGCCTCGCCCGTGTCGATCAACCGATCGACCAGACCGACATCTTCCAGAACCGTGATCGGCGTCAGCTTGCCGACGAAGGAAGGCCACTGCTGTCGGACCCACGACCGCGACACCAGGGGCGCCGGAGCAATCGGATCTGCGACGTCGTAGATCGTGAGTCGAGCTTCCGTCTCGTCGGCGCTGACGCCACCCAACCACCAGCGATCGAGATCGAGCGCTGCTCCGTCGAACCAGGCGATATCGAGCGACTGGCTGGTCTCGATCTCCGGCTGTGCGAAGTTCGAGGTGTCCACGACGACGTAGTCGAGCGCTGCGCCCCAGTCCTCGACCAGAGCGATGACCCTCGGCCCATCCACTGCGACCCAGCGCACGCTGGCGTCGACGCTGCCCAACTCGATCGCGTGCTGCGCGGAGTCGTAGACCGGGGCCGACGGGTCGGAGACGTCGACCACGTAAACGAAGGCTCCCACGCCGATCGCAGCCCGCGTCGGCGAAAGCGCGATTGCGGCGCCGTCGTAGAACGCCTCTCCATTCACGAGCACGACTTCACCGACGACCTGCGGAGTCTCTGGTGCTGCGACATCGACCAGCAGCAGGGTGAAGTCGTCCTCACACCCGCCCGGAACCGTGCAGTCCGTCCGACTGACCGCGAGGGCGAGAAGATCGCCCTCGCTCGCGACTGCCTGCACCGCGCGGAAGACCGGATCGGCGTCAAGCTCGAGCAAGACCGGAGGAGTCGCCGGTCCGGCAATCGGCGGCATTTCGAGGCGCGGGCTCGGCAGCTCCGGATAGCCCCAGTCCCACGCGCGCAGCTCGAGGACGTCGCCGGGCTGAGCGTCGAGCAGCGAGGCGAACGAGCCGTCGGAGGCAACCGCGAGCTCGCTCGTGATTCCGGTTCGCCGGTTGGTCAGCTCCACCGAACTCACGCCATCGGGATCGCTCACCGCGCCGGCGGTACCCTCGATCTCGAGGCCGAGATATCCGGGCCCGGCGTGGATCTTCGTCCCGTCCAACAGCGGCCCGCGCTCGTTGCCGTTCTCGAAAGACGAACCGTCCTCGATCTCGAGGGGCGCGAGACTCTCGATCCAGTCGACCGACCAGACCTTCGCGAGGCCCCGTACGACGACACGGTCGAAGATCCAGAGACCACGGTAGAAGTCGCCCTCAACCGCGTCGAGCGGCGATCCCGAGATGTCGAGATCGAGCCGCGTTCCCCCCCGTTCGTTGCCGAGGACCACCCAGCGGCGAACCTCCTCTTCCTCGAGTTGCAGCGTTGCCCCGGAGAGCACGTAAGGGAAGGAGGCCGCGCCGTCCTCGGCCCAGCCCGGGCCCACGGCAGTGAGGAATCCTGCGAACACGGATGGCTCCTCGGTCCAACCGCTCGACGACCGACCGTGCGCGTCGTAGATCAGCGTTCCCCACGGGTCGGCGTCCTCGCGGACGAAGAGTGCACCGGGCGAGCCACTCCAGAACGAGCTCCCGGTTCGCAGGCCGCCAGCCGCGTCGGCACGAGCCACGAAGGCGTCGTCGATCTCCACGCCGTAGAGCGCGATGCGCCCACCGCCGCCGGCGCCCGCCGAGCCGGTGCTATCGCCACCGCGCGCTCGCGCCTGACCCGCGCCACCGACCGTCGCGCCCGACAGCATCACCGACCCGCCGGCACCCGCACCGGCCGACCCGTTTCCGCCGTCCGCCGTTACCTGGCCATCGATCCGGAGATCGCCGCTCGCCACGACGCGAATGACGCCGCCTCCAGGCGCCCCCGGCGCCGTGGCCGAGGCTCCACCGCCACTGCCCGGGGTCGCCGGATCGATGCGATTGCCATAGGGGTGCGTGGCGAGGCTCTGGCCTCCGTACCCGCCGTGCGAGCCGCCTCGCGAAGATGGCTCCCCCGTGGCCACGTTCGGATGGGTCCAGGCGTTGCCGCCGATCGGACCGCCCAGGTAGCCTCGACCGGATGCGTCCATGACGCCCGTGCAGGCTACGTAGAGGTCCCCATCGAGCTCGAGGGCGAGTGCGCGCTCTGTCGCGGCGTCGGTCGCCGGGTGGACGACGCGGGCAGCGTCGAGAACGGTGAGGCTCTCCAGAACGTGCGGCCCCTCCAGGGAGAGCGTGCCGCCCGCGACGACGACCGGAAGGCCTTCGAGAGTCGGGTCACCTTCGCCAATCGCGGTGTCGGTCTCGATCACCGTCCCTTCGACCACCGTGAGCGAGCCGATGGCGTCGGCCGAGTTGCCGGAGGTGTCGAACGCGGTGGCGCGGAAGGCCACCTCCGTTCCGGCCGGGAGCCCCTCCGGAATCGGCAGGTCGAGATCCCAGGGAGCACTCGTGTCGACGGCGACGGGGTCGACGTCGCCATCGCGGAAGAGCTCGATCCGATCGACGCCATGAGTGTCTGTCGCCACAGCAATGATGCGTGCGCTGCGTCCAGCTAGGGCGACCGCACCCGACGACGGGCAGGCGACGGCGACGCTCGGGGGCACCGAGTCGGCGGGGGCGATCTGGATCGTCCAGTTCGTCCCGCGGAAGTTCCCCTCGAAGTCGTACACGAGAACGCCCAGGTTGCCGGTGGTCACTGCCGTGACGTCGGGCGCGACCACCTCCCATTCGAACGGCGGCTCCTCGTCGAAGGAGACGATCGCCCCCTGGAAGTCGAGTCGGGCGCGATCGAGACCGGCGGCGTCGGTGGCCGACACGAGAACGGTGAACGGCAAGTTGCCCGGAACCGTACTGCCCGCCACCGGTTCGACCGAGACGATCGTTGGTGCCTCGTCGTCGCGGATGCGGCCGATCGCCTCGCCATCGGCGATCGAGGCGCCAACGGCGTTCGAGAGGACGAGCCGGAAGCGCTCCGTCGGTTCGTCCTCCGTGTCGCCGACGATCGGAACGGTCAGGTACCGCGTGGTTGAACCACTGGTATAGGACAACGTGCCTGAGGCTTCGACGAAATCGACGCCGGAGGTCGCAGCATCGGGGGCCGGCGGCGCGAGCTCGGCCGTGGTCCAGTCGACAGTGATCGGCTGGACGGCGCTGCGTGAGAGCGTGACCTGGAAGGTCAGGGACGTCGTCCCGCTGTGCCCTTCGAGGCGCATCGCGTCGGCGATCGCGATCGCCGCATCGTCGTTGCGAATCGTCCCCACCCCTTCGGCGTCGCCGATCACCGCACCCTGCGGGCTGGAGAGCACGAGCCGGAACGCCTCGTCCGGCTCGACCTCGGCGTCCGGTAGAAGGTCGACCACCACCGTCCGGCTGAGCTGCCCGACGGCGAAGTCGAGCATTCCCGAGACCGGCTGAAAGTCGACGCCGGCAACGGCCGTGTCGCCCAAGGTCGTGAAATCGACGGACGCCGGCGCCACCGCCGCCGACGCCAGGCGAACCGTGAAGGTCAGCGCGCCGCCCGTCGCCGTCCCCTCGTCGCCGGAGCGGTCGTCGACCGAGAAGACGTTGTCGTCGTCATCGATGATGGTGACGATGGCCTCCGAGTCGGTGATCGTCGCCACCACCGGCGACTGCAACAGGACGCGGAACGTCTCGTCGATCTCGTCGATCGTGTCGCCGGTGATCGTGAGCGGCAAGAAGAGTTCGGTCGTTCCGGGCGGCAGAGTGAAGATTGCGTTGAACCCCGCGTAGTCGGAGGTCCCCGCAGAGCCGACGAAGGTGCTGGCGCGCACCCGGATCTCGCGGTCGGCGGGAACCGGTGTCCAGAGACGGACCTGCGTCGACGTGGGCGTCCCGGTCCCCTCGCTCACCACCAGGTCGTCGACCGAGAGCGTCGCCTGGTCGTCGTCCGCGATCGAGATCGTCGCGGTCGGCGTGATCAGCGCCGCGCCCGAGGCGGCAAAGGTGACCGAGAACGACTCGTCGAGCTCGTCGATGGAATCGGCAACGATTTCGACCGATATCGCCTCCGACGGCGTCGTCGCGTCGAGCGTTCGGGTGCCGGAGGCCGCCGCGTAGTCGGAAGCCGCTGCCGCCGTGCCGTCAGCGGTCGAGAAAGAGACCTCGACCGGTGTCGCCGCCGCGCAGTGCAACGTCACCGGAATCTGCGCGAGCGAAGTTCCACCCGTCCCCTCCGGCAGCGTGACCGACCCGGCGACCACCGTCGGAATGCCGACGGGGCGCAGCGAGACGGCGTCGAACCATCCGTCGTTCTGGGTCCCGAAGGTCCACAGCGAGCGCAGTCTGAGCCGCACCGCGCGGGCTCCTGCCGGCGCCTCCAGGCTGCGCCCGATGCGGCGCCATTCCCAGGGACTGGCGATTTCGCCGCTCGACCAGACCGGGCCGAGCGGCGCTCCCAGTGCGTCACGAAATTCGATCGTCAGCTCCGCGCGATCGTAGGGGACGGCGTCGCGGACCCGCACGAACGCCTCGAGGTCGAACCTCGCGCTTCCGCCATCGATCCAGGCACCGAACGGCGCGAGGTCGACGTCCTGGTAGAGGACCGAATCCTGCGTCTGGCCGCCGGCGAAGAAGAAGTAACTCCCTTCGGGCAGGCCCGAACCGGAGCCGCGCGTCCAGGGGTTTCCGCTCTCGACGCTCCAGCCCGGGAGGGCGCCGCCGATGGGCGGCAGTTCGTTGCCAGGATTGGTGACGAGATTCGGGCCGAGGCAGGTTGCGGCGGAGTCGAACAACCGGACGAGCGCCGTGCCGCGCTGGACGTCGGCACCGACGGCGGACTCCACGACGATCGAGAAGCGCTCTTCGCCCTCCGGCTCGGCGTCGCCGAGGATCCGAACCTCGGCGAAGGCCGAGGCTCGGCCCTCGCCGATCACCACCGTGGAACTCGGCAGGGTGTAGTCGAGCCCCAGCGTCGCGGTCGCGTCGAGGGCGAAGAGGCCGATCGTGACGGCCTCGGAAGCCGGCCGGTCGAGGGCGAGGCGCAGGCGGAGCCAGGTGACGCCCGCCTCGGGCTCGGTCACTTCGGCGTCCTCGATCGAAAGGCGAGGGGGCCGGTAGCTGGTCAGCCACTGCGTTCCCGGCTCGATCTCGGCCGGTTCGGCGCTTTCGATGCGATCGCCGACGAAGGCCCGGGCGGCCCCGCGCACGAAGATTCGGTCGAAGCGCTGCAGTCCCTCGTAGAGTGTTCCCGGAACCGCCGGATGCGGCTGGCCGTCGACCTCGAGCGTCAGCGTCGAGCCCCGGTGAGCGTGGTCGGCGACCACCCAAGTCTCGGTGACATCGCCGTCGAACAGAACCTCGATGCCGCGCAGGTCGTACCGGAAGACCGCATCGGTGTCGGTGATCGTCTCCGGCGTCGCGCTGTCGACGACGCCCGCGCCGACTGCCGGCAACTCGGTCCAGTGCGCCGAAGCGAGGCCGCCGTTGTCGAGGATCAGGTCGCCGTGGAGGTCGGCCGCGCGGCGCACGAAGATGGTCCCCGCGCTCCCCTGGTGCTGCGCCCCGATACCGCTGCCGCTGCGCTGGCCGCCAGCGGCGTGGGTGCGCGTCAGCAGCGCCTCGTCGATCGCATCGGCGACCAGCGCGACCCGCCCGCCGCCACCGCCGGGGCCACCGTCGGCCTCGACCGAGCCACTGCCGTCGATGGTCAGCGCTTCGAGGCGCACCGAGCCGCCCGCCGCGCCCGGCGCGAGATTCGCCGCGCCGTCGGCGCGCACCGCGCCGTCGATCGCCATCCGGCCGGCCGCCGCGATGCGGACC
>JAIOJQ010000037.1 GCA_019911865.1 Thermoanaerobaculia bacterium | reverse complement strand
GCGCTCGGCGTCGCGGCGCCCGTGCGCGCCGGCGCCGATTCCGCCGCGGAAGCCGGAGCGGAAGTCGAATGACCGGCGCGCCGATCCCGGTCGCCGTCCTCGGCGGCTCCGGCTACGTCGCCGGCGAGCTGCTGCGCCTGCTCGCCGGCCACCCGGCCCTGCGGCTGGTCGCCGTGCTCTCCGAGTCGCGCGCCGGCGAGCGGATCGAGACCTCCTTTCCGCACCTGCGCGGCACCCCCGTCGGCGAACGGAGCTTCGGCTCGCTCGCCGACCTGGCAAGAACCGTCGCCGCGCACCCGCGCCTCGGCCTCTTCGTCGCCCTGCCGCACGGCTCCGCCGCCGTCCACGTCGACCGCGCCCTCACCGCCGCCGAGTCCAGCGGCAGCGACCTGCGCATCGTCGACCTCGGCAGCGACTTCCGCCACCGCGACGCCGCCAGCTGGGAGGCGCTCTACGGCCAGCCGCACGGCGCCCCCAAGCGGATCGGCGACTTCCTCTGCGCCCTGCCCGACCTCGAGCCGGTGACCGGCACCGACACCGACCTGCGGTGCATCGCCCACCCCGGCTGCTTCACCACCGCGGCGACCCTTGCCCTGGCGCCGCTCCACGCGCTGGGCCGGATCGATCCGGCGTACCCGATGCACGTCGTCGCCATCACCGGCTCGACCGGCGCCGGCCGCACGCCGACCGCCACCACCCACCACCCCGAGCGGCGCAGCGACCTGTTCGCCTACGCCCCAAAGTCGCACCGCCACGAACCGGAGATGCGCGCCCTCGTCGCCCGCGCCGCGGGCGAAACCGCCGGCGACGGCGACGCCCCGGAGATCCTCTTCGTCCCCCACTCGGGCCCCTTCGCGCGCGGCATCCACGCCACGATCACCGCCCGCCTCGCCCGCCCCGCCGACGCCGCAACCCTGGCCGCCGACCTGGCGTCCTTCTTCCAGACCCGCGCCGACGCCCAGACCCCGACGCCGACGCCTCCTCCTTCACCGGAGCTCCCCTCGCCTCTGCCCTCTTCTTCTTTGTCTCTTCCTTCAACAGAAAGTCTTTCGCCTTTGCCTTCGTCTTTGCTTTCGTCTTTGCTTTCGCCTTTGCCTTCAACAGAAAGCTTTTCGTCTCTGCCTTCGCCCGACACCGGAAACTCCCGGAGTTTCGTCCAGGTTCTCCCCGGGCCGCCGCGGCTGCAAGCCGTGGTGGGGACGAACCGCTGCGACCTCGCGGTCGCCGTGCGTGGCGACCGGCTGATCGTCTTCTCGGCGATCGACAATCTGGTCAAGGGCGCCGCCGGTGGCGGCATCCAGTGGATGAACCGCCTCTTCGGCCTGCCGGCGGCGACGGGGCTCGCCCTGCCCGGCCTCGGCTGGCTCTGATGGAAGGGGAACCGATGCACCTCGCCCTCGACGCGCCCGACGAAGCCTCGCACCTGCTCCCGGTCTACGACCAGCTCGGCATCGAGCCGGTCGAGGGCCACGGGGTCCGGCTCACCCTGGCCGACGGCCGCACGCTGCTCGACTTCTACGGCGGCCACGCCGTGGCGCTGCTCGGCTACCGCCATCCGCGCCTGCTCGGCACGCTGGCGGCGCAGGCGCGCCAGCTCTTCTTCCAGTCGAACGCCGTGCCGATGGCGATCCGCGAGCGCGCCGCCACGGCGCTGGCCGACTTCGCTCCGCCGGGACTCGGCAACGTCTTCTTCGTCAACAGCGGCGCCGAGGCGAACGAGAACGCGCTGCGCATCGCCCTGCGCGCCACCGGGCGCAAGCTGGTCGTCGCCGTCGAGGGGGCCTTCCACGGCCGCACCGCCGGCGCCGGCGCGGTCACCTGGAACGCCCGCTGGTACGGCTTCCCGCGCGCCCCGTTCGACGTCCGTTTCGCCCCCCGCGAGGACCTCGCGGCGCTCGAACGGCTGCTCGCCCGCGGCAACGTCGCGGCGCTGATCGCCGAGCCGGTGCAGGGAGTCGCCGGGGCGGTGGCGCTCTCCGACGAGTGGCTGCGCGGCGCGCGCGCCGCGACCGAGCGCGCCGGCACGCTGCTGATCCTCGACGAGGTGCAGAGCGGCATGGGGCGCTGCGGCGCCCCCTTCGTCGCCACGGCGGCCGGCGTGACGCCCGACCTGCTGACCGCCGCCAAGGGGATCGCCGGGGGCTTTCCGGCCGCCGCGCTGCTGCTCTCCGACGCCCTCGCCAGGTCGCTCAAGGTCGGCGAGCTCGGTACCACCTTCGGCGGCGGGCCGCTCGCCTGCGCGCTGATCGAGGCAACCCTCGACGCCATCGCGGAGCAGGACCTCGTCGCCGCCGCGGCGGCGCGCGGCGAGCGGATCCGCGCCGTCTGCCGCGTCGGCCCGGTGCGCGAGATCACCGGCCGCGGACTGCTCACCGGCCTGCGCACGACGCGCACCGCGCGGGCGATCCAGGCCGAACTGCTGGCACGCGGCATCCTGGTGGGCACCAGCTCCGATCCGCACGTCGTCCGCCTGCTCCCACCGCTGGTGATCTCCGACGCCGACGTCGACACGCTCGCCGCCGCCCTCGCGGAGCTGCCGGCGTGACCGGTGCGACGGCGCTGGCGCGCTTTCACTCGCTCGCCCACCTGTCGGGCGAGGAGATCCGCGCCCTGCTCGACCTCGCCCGTCGCCTCGAGCGCCAGCCCGAGCCGCGCGCCCTGGCCGGCCGCATCCTCGGCCTGCTCTTCTTCAACCCGTCGCTGCGCACTCTCGCCTCGATGCAGTCGGCGATGGCTCGCCTCGGCGGCAGCTCGATCGTCCTGCAGCCCGGGCAGGGAACCTGGAAGCTCGAAACGCGCGCCGGCGTGGTGATGGACGGCGAAGCCTCCGAGCACGTGCGCGAGGCGATTCCGGTGCTCGCCGGCTACGTCGACGCGCTGGGAATCCGCGCCTTCGCCGGCGGCGGTGACCTCGCCGCCGACCTCTCCGATGCGGGCTTCGCCGGCATGGCCGAGCTCTTTCCCGGCCCGACGATCAACCTCGAGTCAGCCATCGACCACCCCTGCCAGGCGCTCGGCGACTGGAAGACGCTCGACGACCTCGGCGTGCCGGAGAGCGGCCGCTTCGTCCTCGCCTGGGCGAACCACCCGAAGGCGCTGCCGCTGGCGGTGCCGGCCGCCGTCCTCGGCATGGCGGCGGCGCGCGGCATGGAGGTGACCGTGCTGTCGCCCGAGCCGTACCGCCTACCCGCTCCGGTGATCGCCCGGGCGCGCGCCGCGGCCGGCGGCTGCGGGGGCTCGGTGCGCGAGACGAGTGATCGCGCCGAGGCACTCGCCGGGGCGCGGGTGATCTACGCCAAGTCGTGGGCCAGCCCGCTCCACTACGGCGACGCGGCGGCCGAAACGGAGCTGCGCCGCGGCCTCGCCGGCTGGTGCGTCGACGACGACTGGTTCGCCGCCGCCGACCCGGCCTGCCGCTTCCTCCACTGCCTGCCGGTGCGGCGCAACGTCGTCGTCGCCGACTCCGTCCTCGACTCGCCGCGCAGCGCCGTCGTCGCGCAGGCCCACAACCGCCTCTGGGCGCAGATGGCGGTGCTCCACCAGCTCCTCGGAGGTTCCCGATGAACGCTTCCTCCTCGCGCAGCGTCGAGATCGCCGCCCTGCGCCACGCCGTCCCCTACCTCGCCCTCTTCCGCGGCCGCACCTTCGTGGTGAAGATCGGCGGCGGCGCCCTCGGCGACCGGCGGGCCACCGCGGCGGTGGTCGAGCAGGTCGCCGCGCTGCACCATCTCGGCATCCGCGTCGTGGTGGTGCACGGCGGCGGGCCGCAGGCTTCGGAGCTGGCCGGCGCGCTCGGCATCGCGGTGCGCCAGGTCGCCGGCCGCCGGGTGACCGACGAGGCGACGCTCGAGGTCGTTACCCTGGCGCTCAACGGGGAGGCCAACACCCGGCTGCTCGCCGCCTGCCGCGCCGCGCACCTGCCGGCCGCCGGCCTGTCCGGGGTCGCCGGCGACCTGATCGTCGCCCGCAAGCGCCCGCCGGTGGAGATGCCGGGCGAGGCGGGGCCGGTCGACTTCGGCCACGTCGGCGACATCGTGTCGATCGACCCGCAGCTGATCGACCGCTTGCTCGACGGCGGCCACCTGCCGGTCGTCTCGCCGCTCGCCGCCGACGCGGCCGGCAACCTGCTCAATCTCAACGCCGACAGCGTCGCGTCGGCGCTCGCCGTGACGCTCGGCGCCGAGAAGCTGCTGATGCTGGTCGACACGCCCGGCCTGCTCGACGACCCGGACGATGCGTCGACGCTGGTCTCCTGGCTCGATCGCGCCGGACTGGCGGAGCGCATCGCCGACGGGCGGATCCGCGGCGGCATGCTGCCCAAGGCCCGGGCGATCGACGACGCGCTCGCCGGCGGCGTGCCGCGCGCCCACCTGATCTCCTGGCGCTCGCCCGACGCGCTGCTGCTCGAGATCTTCTCCAACGAGGGAGCCGGCACCCTGGTCGTCCCCTCGCTGGCGGCGCTGTCGGCCGAGGAGCGCGAGCCGGCCGCGGCGGAGGCCGGGTGAGCCGGCTCGACCCGGCGGCGATCCTCGCCCTGCACCGCGAGCTGGTCGCCACGCCCTCGGTCTCCGGCAGCGAGGCGGCGATCGCCGACCGGCTGCCGGAG
>JAIOJQ010000380.1 GCA_019911865.1 Thermoanaerobaculia bacterium | reverse complement strand
CCGGGTGGGTCTACCCGAAGTGCGCGAGACTCGCAATGCCGGGCAAGGAGCCGGCCGTCTTTCCCTTCTATGGAAGTCTTTCGTCTTTCGTCTTTGTCTCTATCTCTGTTTCTCGTCTCTGTTTCTCGTCTCTGCTTCTCGTCTCTGCTTCTCGTCTCTGTCTCTCATCGCTGATTCACGCCGTCGGGCGACGCCGGCTTCTTCCTGGTCTGGCGCCGCCCCCATCGCGGTTGCCCCGGCGGTTCAGATCCGTTCGAGCTGTGGCAGGTGCGCGAAGTGGGTGTCGCGCGTCGCCAGGACGAGGTCGTGCTGGAGGCAGAGGGCGGCGATCCAGAGATCGTGCGTCGGGATGGGCGTCCCCTGAGTGCGCAGCTGCCGGAAGATGGCCGCGTAGTGGTGCAGGGTCTGGTCGTCGGGCCAGAGGACCGCCACCGCCGGGCGCCGCAGGAACTTCGCCAGCACCGTCTCGTTCTTCCGCGCCCGGGTGCCGAGGGCGAAGCCGGCGAGCAGCTCCGCGGCGACGACGAAGGGGAGCCGGATCGCCTCCGCCCGCTCGAGTCGGTCCGCCAGCTCGCGGTCGCCGCGCGCCAGGTCGGTGTACCGGTTCGTGTCCAGCGCGATTCTCACCGGCGGCGCCGCGCGCCGCGCCGCGCCGCGTCGCCGCTCCACAAGTCCGGGTCCACCCTCCGGGGTTCGTCCAGAGCTTCGTCGACGGCCGGCTCGGCAATCCACGACCCGACGACGTCCGAGAGGTCGCGGCGGCGCGGCTCGGCAACCTCCCCCTCCATCCCGGTCGCCTCGCGCAGCGCCTGGATCGCCATCTCGTTCAGGCTGCGCCCCTCCCGCCGCGCCCGCCGGCGCAGCGCGGCGTCGATCTCGGGGGGGACGTTGCGGAGGGTGTATTGCATGCAATCATTGTAGGCGCCGCCTGCATTTTCTGCAAGCGCATACGGAAGGCCGCCAGGTTGTGCGCACCGCGAGTGCGATCCGATGGCCAACCCGACCAGGACGGGCCCCGACCCTCGACGCTGCGCAACGGGAGAGGGTGCTGCGAGTTCGGGGTTTCAGGAAGCGATCGGATCGATCAGGTCGAGACCGGCGAAACGTCGAAAGTCGAGGTCGTGCGTCGCCAGCGTCGCGCCGTGTTCGATCGCCAGCGCGGCGAGCATGGCGTCGGGAATCAGGGGACCGCGAGCGTTCGACCGCTCGATCAGCCCGCGGGCGATCGACCAGTAGCGCGGTCCCGGCTCGAGGACGATCACGTTGGGCCGCGCGAGCCACGCGGCGACGGCATGAGTCGCCTCGTCGGGCGAGAGCGGCTGCGGAAAGACCGCGCGATTCGTCGTCAGCCGGAGAAAACTGCCGATCGTCCACCAGCTCAGTGCGAACGGCGCCGGAGCCGACAGGCCGGCCTCGAACCACTCGCGTGCGGCGGCATGCTCGGGCGCGCTCGAGTTGTAGGCGAACAGCAGGAGATTGGCGTCGGCGAGCTGCATGGCACGATCGACCGGGACGAGCCGCCGTCAGCCGTGAGTCGGTCCCTCGGCAACTTCGAGCAGATCGCCGACGTTGCTGTAGTCGAGCCCCGGCCGGACTCCGAGCGGGCGGGGCTCGACGCGGAACGGCTCGAC
>JAIOJQ010000379.1 GCA_019911865.1 Thermoanaerobaculia bacterium | reverse complement strand
CTCGCAGCCGGCCACCGTGGTCGAGGTCGCTGTTTCCGCCGGCAGCTTCCAGACCCTGGTGAAAGCGCTCCAGGCAGCCGGCCTGGTCGAAACGCTCCAGGGCGATGGCCCCTTCACCGTCTTCGCGCCGACCGACGAGGCGTTCGCCAGGCTCCCCGCGGGTACCCTCGAGAGCCTGCTCGAGCCCGCCAACCGCGAGAAGCTGACGGCGATCCTCACCTACCACGTCGTGCCGGGCCGGGTCACCGCCGCGCAGGCGTCCGCGCTCGACGGAGCGAGCACGGTCCAGGGCGCCCGGCTGCCGATCGCGACGAGCGAGGGCGGACTCACCGTGGGCGGCGCGCGGGTCGTCACCGCCGACGTCGAAGCCGGCAACGGCGTCGTGCACGTGATCGACGCCGTCCTTCTGCCTCCGCAGTGACCTCCGGAGCCGTCCCCCGGAGCGAGGCGCCCGTCGGAGACGGCGGGCGCCTCGTCCATCGGCTCGAGGCCGAGATGTTACTGCCGCTGCCGCGCGCGCGCGTCTTCGAGTTCTTCGCGGACGCCGGGAACCTCGAGGCCATCACGCCGCCCGAACTCGGCTTCGAGATCCTCACACCCCGGCCGATCGCGCTCGCGACCGGAGCGCTGATCGACTATCAGCTGCGCCTGTTCGGCATGCGCTTCCGCTGGCGCACGCGCATCGCCCGCTGGGAGCCGCCCCTGCATTTCGTCGACGAGCAGCTCGCGGGACCCTACCGCTCCTGGGTGCATCGCCACGAGTTCGAGGAGGTCGCGCACGGCACGCTCATCCGCGACCGCGTCGACTACCGTCTGCCGCTCCCACCTTTCGGCGAAGTCGCGCTGCCGGTCGTGCGGCTCCAGCTGCGCCGCATCTTCGCCCACCGCCAGCGACGCGTGCGCGAGCTGCTCGCCGGCGCGTGATCCCGCCGCCCGGCTCCGGCGGCGGGATCGACGGGGCTGCGACGGACGCTCGGGCCGGGCCCGGGCGGCCGTCACGTCGAGCCGAGCGCCGATGCTACGATCGCGCCGTCCCGGCGGGCCTTCCCCCGCCGCGGAGGGACCATGACCCGAGAGCGCGAAACACTGGAGATGGACGTCCTGTTCGTCGGCGCCGGGCCGGCGAGCCTCGCCGGAGCCTGTCACCTGGCCCGGCTGCTGAAAGCCCACAACGCGCACGCCGCGGCGCCGGTCGAACTGACCCTCGCGGTGCTCGAGAAGGGCGCCGAGGTCGGCGCCCACGGTTTCTCCGGAGCGATCGTCGACCCGCGCGGCTTCCGCGAGCTGTTTCCCGAGAAGTTCGACCAGATCCCCTTCGAGGCCGAGGTGGGCGCCGAGCACCTCTGGTGGCTCACCGGGAAGCGCGCCCGCTCGCTGCCCGAGCCGCCGCCGATGCAGAATCACGGCAGCTACGTCGCCTCGCTCGGCCGGCTGGTCAAGTGGATGGCGAAGGAGGCCGAGGCGCTCGGCGTCGACGTCTTCTGCGAGTTTCCCGGCCGAGAGCTGCTGATGGAGGGCGACCGGGTCGCCGGCGTACGCACGGGGGATCGCGGCGTCGGCAAGGACGGGAGGCCGAAGCCGAACTACGAGCCGGGGGTCGACATCCGGGCCGGCATCACTCTGCTCGGCGAGGGGCCGCGCGGCACGCTCGCCAAGCAGCTCGACGCCCGCCTCGGCCTGTCGGCCGCCGCCAATCCGCAGGTCTACGCCATCGGCATCAAGGAGGTCTGGGAGCTGCCGAAGGGGCGCTTCGAGGCCGGCGACATCTGGCACACCATGGGCTGGCCGCTGTGGCCCGACCTGTTCGGCGGCGGCTTCCTCTACGGCATGCAGGACGACCTGCTGATCACGGGCCTGGTCGTCGGCCTCGACGCCGAGAACCCGTGGACCGACCCGCACCTCGAGTTCCAGCGCTACAAAACCCACCCGGCGATCGCTTCCCTTCTCGCTGGCGGAAAGATGGCCTACTACGGCGCCAAGGCCATTCCCGAGGGGGGCTACTGGGCGATGCCCCGCCTCGGCGGCGACGGCTTCTGCCTGATCGGTGACTCGGGCGGCTTCGTCGACGGTCAGCGCCTCAAGGGGATCCACCTGGCGATCAAGTCCGGCATGCTGGCCGCCGAGGCGATCTTCGCCGCCGCCGTTTCCGGCCGGCCGCTCGCGTCGGCGGGCGGCGACTTCCCGGCCCGCTTCGAGGCGAGCTGGGCACGGCAGGAGCTGTGGAAGAGCCGCAACTTCCATCAGGGATTCGAGCGCGGTGGTCCTCTGGCGCTGGTCAACGCCGGCCTTGGCGTGCTGACCGGCGGTCGCGGCTGGGGCGTGATCAACCGACTGCACGCGGTGGCCGGACACGAGCGCTTGCAGCGCCTCGACGCGGCGGGCAGCGACTTTCGTCCGGCTGCGCCGGTGCCGGTCGACGGCAAGCTGACATTCGATCGCCTGGCCGACGTCTACAACTCCGGCACCGCGCACGAAGAGGACCAGCCGGTCCACCTGCTGGTGGCCGACACCTCGATCTGCGTCGACCGCTGCGCGCGCGAGTTCGCCAACCCCTGCACCCGCTTCTGCCCGGCTGCCGTCTACGAGATGGTCGATGATCCGACGCAGCCGCGTGGCAAGCGGTTGCAGATCAACGCCAGCAACTGCGTGCACTGCAAGACGTGCGACATCGCCGATCCGTACCAGATCATCACCTGGGTGCCGCCCGAAGGGGGCGGCGGGCCGAACTACGGCCGCATGTAGCCGCCCGCCGCCGCCCGGCAGGTGCCGGGGCGCGGCCAGGGCGCCAAGAGCCAGAAATCCGGCGGAGGCCGACGCCTCCAGAGAAGGGAATGACTTCATGCGCGCAATGACGGCTTCGCGGTGGCTGCGGAGGATCCTGCTCGTGACGGGCGCGGCGACGCTGCCCCTGCCGGCCGCGGCCGCTCCGGCCGAGACGCCGGGCGGCGAGGTACCGTTCGAGGCACTGTTCGATCCGGCATTGATGCCACGGCTCACGGGCCTCGCCTGGAATGCCGACGGCAGCCGCTTCGCCGGGCTGTGGCGCGACGGCAAGCGGAAGGGGATCCAGCTCTTCGACGGCGCGACCGGCGCCAGCCTGGCGACGGCGTTTGCTGACGAGCTGACCGAGGGACCGCCGACTCCGGACGCTTCGGTGGCGGCCGCCGCCCTCGGCAAGGTCTCCGGCTTCGCCTTCCGCCCCGGCTCGGACGAGCTGTTGCTGGTTGCCGACGACGACCTCTTTCTGTGGAAGCCGGAGGGGCGTTCGGTCCGCCGCCTGACGCGCGGCCCCGCCGAAGAGAAAGGGCCGGCCTTCTCGCCCGACGGCCGTCGCCTCGCCTTCTCGCGCGACGCCGACCTCTGGGTGATCGACGTTGCCAGCGGCGCGGAGCGGCGGCTGACCGAAGACGGACGCCCCGACGAGATCCTCAACGGCACCACCGACTGGGTCTACTGGGAGGAGATCTGGGGGCGCGACGCGACGGCCCTCTGGTGGTCGCCGGACTCGCGCTCGCTCGCCTTTTACCGGTTCGACGAGACCGGTGTGCCGACCTACCCGCTTCTCTCGGAGCGCGAAGTCGCGGCGAAGGTCATGCTGCAGCGCTATCCCAAGGCCGGCGACCCGAATCCCGACGTCGCCGTGCGCGTCGTCGAGGTCGACAGCGGAGCGATCGTCGAGCTGGCAACCGGCGAGGCTCCGGGCGACTACCTGGCGCGCGTGCACTGGGCGAGCGACCCCGGCTTCGTCGCGGTCGAGCGACTGAATCGCGACCAGAGGCGCCTCGACTTGCTCCACTGCCGGGCCGACAGCGGCAAGTGCGTCGAGCTGGCGAGCCAGCAGGCGGCGACCTGGATCAACCTCTCGAAGGACTACCGTCCGCTCGACGACGGCGGGTTCCTGTGGAGCCAGGAAGGCAGCGGCTGGCGGACGCTGCACCGCCACGACCGGCTCGGCCGCAGCCGTGCCGACCTTCTGCCGTCCGGCTGGGCGCTCGAGGAGGTTGTGGACGTGCTTCCCGAGCGCGGCGAGGTGATCGTCGCAGCGCACCGTACGACCGCCCTCGGAGCGCTCGGTCGCAGCGTGCTGGCGCTCGACCTGGCGGGACGCAAGGCACCTCGCCTGCTGGCCGACGGACCGGGCTGGCACGGCGCGAAGGTGGCCGCAACCGGAGCCTGGATCCACAGCTGGAGCGATTCCCACACGCCGACCGAGATGCGCCTGCGCAATGCCGACAACGCGGAGATTGCGCTGCTGCCCGGCGGGGTCGAACTGCCCGCCGCGCTCACCGCGCTGCCGCGCTGGGAGGTGACGACGATCCCGGCAGCCTCCGGAGTCGGCCTGCCGGCACGCTTCATTCCGCCGGCCGGAGCGGTGGGCGAGCGCCACCCGGTAATCACCTACCACTACGGCGGCCCGGCCTCCCAGGTGGTGATCGATCGCTGGGAAGGGCCGCGCGGACTCTGGCACCGCTGGATGGCGAGCCGCGGCTATCTCGTCCTGTCGCTCGACAACGAGGCCTCGCGCTTCTTCGGCAAGCCGGGCGAGGACCGGTTGCACCGCCGCTTCGGCGAGCTCGAGCTGGCCGGCCAGCTGGACGGCGTGCGCTGGCTCGGCAACCGCACCGACGTCGACCCGCAGCGACTCGGCCTCTGGGGATGGTCGGGCGGCGGCTCGAACACCCTCTATGCGATCCTCCACCGGCCCGGTATCTGGAAGGCGGCGGTGGCGGGCGCGCCGGTGACCGACTGGCGTCTCTACGACTCGATCTGGACCGAGCGCTACCTCGACTCACCGCAGGACAATCCCGACGGCTACCGCGACTCGTCGCCGATCAGCGCCGCGGAGAGCCTCGCCGACGCGCTGCTGCTCGTCCACGGCACCGGCGACGACAACGTCCACCCGCAGAATTCGATCGCCCTGATGGCGAAGTGGGTCGCCGCCGGCAAGCGCTTCGAGGAGGCGATCTACCCGGACGAGAAGCACGGCTTCTTGCCCGCCGCGAGCCGCCACTTCTATCGCCGGATGACCGACTTCTTCGACCACCAGCTGCGGCCGGAGCGCTGAGCCGCCGGCGTCGCGAGCCACTCCCGCAGCTCGTCGGCGACCTCGGAGGCCGCCGGCCGTCGCGCGGGGTCGGGACGCAGGCAGGCCCGCACCAGCCGGCCGAACCGGCGGTCGACGAGGCCGCCGCCCGGCGGGCGCTCCGCCGCCAGGCCCGAGAGGACCAGGGCGAGCGGGCGGCCGGAGCGGTTCCACAGGCGGGTCCCGGTGGCGGCCTCGAAGAGCAACAGGCCGACGCCGTAGACGTCGGCCGGCGGCCCGACCGGCTGGCCGCGCAATTGCTCGGGCGCCGCGTAGTCGAGCGTGAAGACCCACAGATCGCTGCTCGAGGCGCGATCGCCCCCCTCGGCGATCAGCGCGGCGATGCCGAAGTCGAGCAGGCGCGCCCGCCCGTCCGGCCCGACGATCACATTGGAGGGCTTCACGTCGCGGTGCGCGACGCCGCTGGCGTGTGCCCAGGCGAGCGCCTCGCAGACCTCGGCGATTCTCTCGACCCGCGCCTCGAGGTCCGACTCCGGGCGCGCCATCCAGGCGCGCAGGCCCTCGCCTTCGATCCACTCGGTGACCAGGTACGGCCGTCCTGCGGCCGTCTCGCCGGCCCCGAGGAAGCGGACGATTCCCGGGTGGGAGAGCGTCGCGAGGATCTTCCCCTCGCCGAGGAAACGCCGCGCCAGGGCGCCGCCGGCCACCTCCCGGCGCAGCAGCTTGAGGGCGACGGGCGGCCCGCCCGCCCGCGGTTCGGCCCGGAAGACCTCGGCCGCCGCTCCCACGCCGACCCGTACGAGCCGCACATAGCCGTCGACCGCGGGCGGTGCCCCGGCCGCCTCCGGGCCCGGCGTGTCCGCTCGCGTCACCAGGGCGAGCAGGCTCGCGGCGTCCAGATCGAGCACCGACCGGTCGGCACCGAGCAGCGACGCCAGTCGCTCGGCGAGCGGGCGGTCGGCGACCGCCAGCTCGAGCAGGCGGCGCTCCCGCGCCGCAGTCTCCAGATCGAGCAGCTCGTCGAGGAGCGGCTCGACGACGCTCCAGGGTGGAACGGCAGGTGAGGTCATGCGGGATATCCGAGCCGCTCGAGCTCGAGGCGGAGGAAGGCACGGGCCTTGCGCCAGTCGCGCCGCACCGTGCGCTCACCGCGTCCGATCACCAGCCCGATCTCGCACTCGGTCATGCCGCCGAAGAAGCGCATCTCGACGATGCGTGCCAGGTCGGGTGCCGCCTTTTCGAGCTCGCCGAGGGCCGTATCGACCGCCAGCAGCTGCCCCGCCTGCCAGGTCGCCGGATCGGCAACGTCCTCGGGCAGCGGAACGTGGCGCACGTCACCGCCGCGCTTCTGGCGATGCATCCGCTCCGCCTCCGAGAGCAGAACCTGACGCATGGCGCGTGCCGCCAGGCTGAAGAAGTGGACCCGATCGACCGGCGTCAGGCGCGAAGTCCCGCTCACCCGCAGGTAGAACTCGTGGACCAGCGCCGTCGTGTCGAGCGACGAAAAGCCGCGAATCCGCCGCAGCTGGGCGCGCGCCAGGCGGGCGAGCTCGCCGTAGACGCGCTCGAAAACGCGGTCGAGGCTGGCGCGGTCGCCGCCGCGCGCCGCCGCGAGCAGCAGGGTGAGGTCCGGTTCGGTCTCCATCGGGTGGGTCGCCGGCGCCCATGCTAGCGCCGGAACAACCCACCCGTGGATGTCCTGCATCACAGGGCGGTGGCCGACCACTCCAGCAGATCGCCTCCTTCGAAGTCGTCCGAGAAGAGCGACGCCGGCAGGACGATCACCTGGAAAGACACCGCGCCACCGTTGACGTTCGCTACCACCAGGCCGAGCCAGTCACCGAGAGCCGCGGGGTTGTTCAGACCCCCCCGCTCGGTCGCCGTCCCGGCGCTGGAACGGTTGCGCGCCAGCACGTACTCGCTCTTGCGCTTCGTCCAGGTCGTGGAGGTCGCCGGATCGGAGCGGTATCCGTAGATGGCGAGGTCGGCGCTGCCGCTCACCGGGACGACACGGACACGGCGATGGCTCGCCGCCGGGACCCAGACGTCGAAGACCGAGAGGACGTTCGCGGTTCCGTGCGCCACCGGCCCGAGGGTGACCGGCGAACTGGAGCTTCCGGCCCCCAGGCCGAGGTTGGTGAACTGCAGGTTGTAACCGTCCGTGCCCGAGAACCGGTAGACCCGGTAGTGCTCCTGGGTCGTCGTCCGGTGATTGCCGTCCACCGCGACGAAGTCGATGGCGCCGCCGGAGTAGGTCGACGTCTCGTTGACTGTCCGCACCCCGGGGTTGACGAACAGCGAGTGACTGGCGAGCTCGAGATCGTGGTCCGACGTTCCCGCCGGACGGATGCCGACGGCGCGCCAGTAGTTGTTGGGGCTCCAGTCGGCCGGGAAGACGGCGAGGTGGGTGCCGGTCAGCTCCGGCGCCGCGTCGGTGTAGCCGAGCTCGGGCACGATCCGGTACTCGCCCCGCCACCAGCCGGCGCCGAGCCAGGTGCCGCCCGAGCTCCAGTCGGCCGAGAAGAGCGAGGCGCGGAAGCGGTAGGTCTCCGAGGCCGGGGCGATGAAGTCGACGATCTCGTAGGCGTTGCGGATGCTCGACGAGCAGGTGATCACCGTCGTGTTGTCGGAGCGGTAGGCGCACAGGTCGATGTCGGCGGGCAGCGGATCCGTGGTGTAGGCCGCGTTGGGGTTGGTCGACCAGGCGATGGCGAAGCGCACCCTCTCTCCCGCGTAGGCGAACTGCGAGTAAGTGACGGGGAACGTCGTGGTCGAGCTGACGAACTGGGTCGCCCAGTTGCCGCGCTCGGCCGAAGCCGCCGCCGCCGCGCCGACGATGCCGCCCGCGCCGTCCTTGTCCGACAGGCGCGTGGCCCCCTCGACGTTGTGGATCGCCGTCGCCATCAGCAGCGCCTTGACGGCCTCCGGGTCGTTCTCGATCGCCGGGTCGATCTCCATCACGTCGGCGGCGAGCGCCGTGACCATGGGCGCCGAGTAGCTGGTGCCGCTGCCGACGGCGCCGATCCAGGGGCTGGAGGTCGTCGTGCTGGTGATCGAGGAGCCGACGCCGGCGATCTCCGGCTTCTCCTGCGGCCCGGTGCCGGCCGAGTTGTTCGGGTTGCCGAAGCTCGAGCAGTTCGACATCACGTCGCCGGTCCAGGTCAGGCTGTCGAGGTCGTCGTAGTTGCCGACCGCCAGGATGTTGTGCCCCTTGGCGGGAGAGGTGACGTAGGTCGAGAAGTTGCCGCCGCAGCCGTTGCCGAAGTTGCCCGCCGCGACGACCACCGTGTCGAAGTGGGAGCGCACGAAGTAGTCCATCTGCCGGTCGACGCTCCAGAAGTTCGGATTGTTGGCGCTGTCCCAGTACCAGCTGTTGTTGAGCACGCGGGCGTTGGACGACCCCCACTCCATCGCCGCCGACATGACGCCGAAGTCGGAGTAGCTGCCGTTGGCGCTGTGCAGGTCGACCTCGTCCGCCAGGCCGTGCTGCGTCGCGTCGGTGCTGCGCACCATGCCGCCGACGGCGGTCGGATGGCTGGCGTAGGGCTGTCCGCACGCGTAGCACGCGGAAAGGGTGAGGAACGGATTGGCAAACGAGGCGCGTTCCCCCTCGGTGATCGACACCTCGATGCCCGTGCCGTCGTAGCCGACGTTGTTGGGCACCAGCATGTTCTGCGTCGGGCGCGCGTTGGCCAGCAGCGGACCGCCCTGCCCCGAAGCGTCGTAGAGCGCGTCGATCTCGGGCCAGAAGGCGAGCTCTTCGAGGACCTCCCGGCGCCCTTCGAGCACGACGAGCGGGGAGAGCTCGCCGGCGAACGTGATGTCGAGGTCGAGCGCCGTCACGCGGCCGAGGAAGTCGGCGCGCGCCGGCGCGATGAGCTCGCGAATCAGTCGCTGGCGCTCGGCATCCTCGGCGCGCAAAGCCGCCTGCGTCGCCTCGCGGCGTGCCTCGCGGAGCGGATCGACGATCCGAAGATCACCCGGCTCACCCTTGGGGAACTCGGGGGCGGCGTCAGTGCGGATCGCGGGGGCATCCGGATCCTGCTCGGCGACCTCGCCGAGCGCGCTGCCGCTCTCGCGGCCGGTCGGATTCGAGGCGAGGCGCTCGTCCGGCAGGGCCGACAGGTCGACCGCCAGCCAGGCGGTGACCCGCAGGCGATCCGCCGGGCCGAGCCGGTCGAGGTGCCGGCGCAGGTCCGGGGTGACGGCACCGTTGCGGGCCCGCCAGGCCTCCCCGGCCCGCCGGATCTCGGCGTAGCGGTCGGTCGGCTGATGGCCGTCGAGCACGACGCCGACGATTTCGCCGGTCGCCCTGTCGATCGCCTTGAGAGTCTCGATCCGGCGGCCGTCGGAAAGCGTATCGACCGTGCTCTCGACCTTCTCGAGCGAGGAAGGATCGAGCCCCAGCGCGGCCGCCAGACGATTCCCGGGGTCCTCTCCCCGGGCGGGAACCGCCAGGGGGAGCGCCCCGAGCAGCAGCAAGGTGAGCAGAGTGGTTCGCATCCGACCCGAAGTCCTCATCGATTCCTCCTTGAGAGTCATTGTGCTTCCTGGTAATGCAACCCGAAAGCCATGGCGAACAGGACACCGGCTCCGGCCGGCGCCTGCCGATCAGATCTGGCTTTCGAGCGGCAGCCTGGCGAGCAGCCAGGCAAGCAGGCGGCGCCAGGTGGAGGCGCGCGGTTCCCGGGTGCGCAGCGGCCGCTCGGGGTCGCCGGTCCAGACCACCCGCTGTCTCTCGATCGGACCGCCCGAGGTGCGCACCTGCTGCGTCTGCAGCTCGACCTTCCAGCTGTAGGCGGGGTCGTACCCCCGCTCCAGCCGACGCGCCACCTCCGCGGCGACCGGCGGCGCGTCGACGAAGAGGCCGATCTCGGTATTGAGCACCACCGAGCGCGGGTCGAGGTTGAGCGAGCCGACGAAGAGGTGGCGGCGGTCGAATACCAGCACCTTGGAGTGCAGGCTGGCCCGTGACCGGCGGGAGGGATGGAGAAACCGCCCGGTGTCGTGCCCGCCGGGGCGCAACTCGTGCAGCTCGACGCCGGCCTCGAGCAGGCGCCGGCGCGTCGAGACGTAGCCGGAGTGGGCCGCCACCACGTCGTTGGTGGCCAGGGAGTTGGTCAGCATCCGCACCCGGACGCCCCGCTCGACCAGCCGCGCCAGCTCGTCGGTCGTCGCCTCCGGCAGCGCCAGGTAGGCCACTTCGACCAGCAGCTCCTCGCCGAGCAGCGCCGTCTCGCCGCGCAGCCGCTCGGCGATGACGCTCGTCGTCGACTCCGACTCGCCGACCTTCCCGGGCTCGTCCACCAGCAGCTCGACCGGTGCCCAGTAGAGCTCGGGCACGATCCGGTCGAAGGCCGCGCCAGCCGTCTCCGGCGTCGGCCGGGAGGCGTACGGAATCCGCTCCTGGCTGGCCTCGAAACGCTCGAGCGCCCGCCGGGCGCGCGCCAGCCGGCGGTCGCGCGCATGCGCCAGGTCGCCGATCGGCACCGCCCAGCGGCTGTTCCAGTAGCGATCGAACGCGGCGCTGGAGTCGGCCGCCACGGGTCCCGCGGCGAGCAGATCGAGGTCGCGGAAGTTGAGGTCCTCGGCGAGCAGGAAGTAGTGATCCGCCACGTTGCGGCCGCCGACGATCGTCCAGCCGCCGTCGAAGATCCACTGCTTGTTGTGCATGCGGCGGTTGAGACGGCGGAAGTCGGCGGCGAACTCGATCGTGCGCTCGACCCAGGTGTCGCCCGGCCGGGTGCGAAAGGGATTGAACAGCCGGACCTGGAGGTTGGGATGCCGGTCGACGGCGGCGAACATCCGCTCGTTGCGAAAGGTCGCGGTGTCGTCGAGCAGCACCCGGACGCGCACGCCGCGGTCGGCGGCGGCCAGCAGGCGGCCGAGGATCAGGCGCCCCGAGTGATCGAGGTCCCAGATGTAGGTCTGCACGTCGATCGAACGGCCGGCCAGCTCGATCATCGCCAGGCGGGCGTAGAGGGCGTCCTCGCCCGTGGCGAGGGCCGCCACTCCGCTGGTCCCCGCCGGCGCGCCGGCGGGGACCAGCGGAGTGGCGGCCCTCGCCACGGGCGAGGACGCCCTCTACGCCCGCCTGGCGATGATCGAGCTGGCCGGCCGTTCGATCGACGTGCAGACCTACATCTGGGACCTCGATCACTCGGGGCGCCTGATCCTCGGCCGCCTGCTGGCCGCCGCCGACCGCGGCGTGCGCGTCCGGGTGCTGCTCGACGACACCGCGACCTTTCGCAACGAGCGGATGTTCGCCGCCGTCGACCGGCATCCCAACCTCCAGGTCCGGCTGTTCAATCCCTTTCGCACCCGGCCGGGCGACACCTGGGTCGAGCGCACGATCGAGTTCGCCGCCGACTTCCGCCGTCTCAACCGCCGCATGCACAACAAGCAGTGGATCTTCGACGGCGGCTGGACGATCGTCGGCGGCCGCAACGTGGCGGATCACTACTTCCTGCTCGCCGAGGACCTCAACTTCCGCGACCTCGATCTGCTCGCCGCGGGACCCGTGGCGGCCGACTCCAGCGCCGCGTTCGATCGCTACTGGAACAGCCGCTGGGCGGTGCCGATCGGCGACCTGGCGCATGCGCGCGACCGCCGGCTGGCGCGCGCCCGGCGGGCGCTCGAGCGTTTCGAGGCCAGCCAGGAGCGGATTCCGTACGCCTCCCGGCCGACGCCGGAGACGGCTGGCGCGGCCTTCGACCGGATCGTGCCCGAGCTCTACTGGGCACCGGTCGAGCTGCTGGTGGACGAGCCCGGGAAGGTCGGCGAGTCGGAGTCGACGACGAGCGTCATCGCCGAGCGGCTGCGCGGCGAGACGGCGCTGCTCGGCGAGGAGCTGCTGGTCGAAGTGGCCTACCTGGCGCTGCCGGAGGCGACGACCGACGAGCTGGCGCGGCTGGTCGAGCGGGGCGTCCGGGTGCGGATGCTGACCAACTCCCTGGCCACCAACGACGTGGTGGCGGCCCACTCCGGCTACGTCTCGACGCGCCGGCGCCTGCTCGAGGCCGGCGTCGAGCTGCACGAGTTGCGCCCCGGCGGGCACGACACCGGGCGGTTTCTCCATCCCTCCCGCCGGTCACGGGCCAGCCTGCACTCCAAGGTGCTGGTATTCGACCGCCGCCACCTCTTCGTCGGCTCGCTCAACCTCGACCCGCGCTCGGTGGTGCTCAATACCGAGATCGGCCTCTTCGTCGACGCGCCGCCGGTCGCCGCGGAGGTGGCGCGTCGGCTGGAGCGGGGGTACGACCCCGCCTACAGCTGGAAGGTCGAGCTGCAGACGCAGCAGGTGCGCACCTCGGGCGGTCCGATCGAGAGACAGCGGGTGGTCTGGACCGGCGACCCCGAGCGGCCGCTGCGCACCCGGGAACCGCGCGCCTCCACCTGGCGCCGCCTGCTTGCCTGGCTGCTCGCCAGGCTGCCGCTCGAAAGCCAGATCTGATCGGCAGGCGCCGGCCGGAGCCGGTGTCCTGTTCGCCATGGCTTTCGGGTTGCATTACCAGGAAGCACAATGACTCTCAAGGAGGAATCGATGAGGACTTCGGGTCGGATGCGAACCACTCTGCTCACCTTGCTGCTGCTCGGGGCGCTCCCCCTGGCGGTTCCCGCCCGGGGAGAGGACCCCGGGAATCGTCTGGCGGCCGCGCTGGGGCTCGATCCTTCCTCGCTCGAGAAGGTCGAGAGCACGGTCGATACGCTTTCCGACGGCCGCCGGATCGAGACTCTCAAGGCGATCGACAGGGCGACCGGCGAAATCGTCGGCGTCGTGCTCGACGGCCATCAGCCGACCGACCGCTACGCCGAGATCCGGCGGGCCGGGGAGGCCTGGCGGGCCCGCAACGGTGCCGTCACCCCGGACCTGCGCCGGCACCTCGACCGGCTCGGCCCGGCGGATCGCCTGCGGGTCACCGCCTGGCTGGCGGTCGACCTGTCGGCCCTGCCGGACGAGCGCCTCGCCTCGAATCCGACCGGCCGCGAGAGCGGCAGCGCGCTCGGCGAGGTCGCCGAGCAGGATCCGGATGCCCCCGCGATCCGCACTGACGCCGCCCCCGAGTTCCCCAAGGGTGAGCCGGGTGATCTTCGGATCGTCGATCCGCTCCGCGAGGCACGCCGCGAGGCGACGCAGGCGGCTTTGCGCGCCGAGGATGCCGAGCGCCAGCGACTGATTCGCGAGCTCATCGCGCCGGCGCGCGCCGACTTCCTCGGCCGCGTGACGGCGCTCGACCTCGACATCACGTTCGCCGGCGAGCTCTCCCCGCTCGTCGTGCTCGAAGGGCGCCGGGAGGTCCTCGAAGAGCTCGCCTTCTGGCCCGAGATCGACGCGCTCTACGACGCTTCGGGGCAGGGCGGTCCGCTGCTGGCCAACGCGCGCCCGACGCAGAACATGCTGGTGCCCAACAACGTCGGCTACGACGGCACGGGCATCGAGGTGTCGATCACCGAGGGGGAACGCGCCTCGTTTGCCAATCCGTTCCTCACCCTTTCCGCGTGCTACGCGTGCGGACAGCCCTACGCCAGCCATCCGACCGCCGTCGGCGGCATGGTGCGCAGCACCGACGCGACGCAGCACGGCCTGGCGGACGAGGTCGACCTGCACAGCGCCAACGGCAGCTACTCCGACTTCGGCGTCATGTCGGCGGCGATGGAGTGGGGGTCGTCCAACGCCCGCGTGCTCAACAACAGCTGGTACTGGGACAGCGCCAACAATCCGAACTTCTGGAGCGTCGACCGGCAGATGGACTACTTCGTGCGCTCCCACTTCGACACGGTGGTCGTCGCGGCGGGCAACTTCGGCAACGGCTGCGGCGGCAACTTCTCGACCTACGTCACCTCTCCCGCCAAGGGGCACAACATCCTGGCGGTCGGCAACTACGACGACCTCGACAGCCTGACCTGGACCGGCGACGTGATGTCGAACTGCTCGAGCTTCGGCAACCCGAACAACTCGGCCGGCACCGGGCCGCAGGAGAAGCCGGAGATCGCCGGCGTCGGCTCCTCGATCACCAGCACGACGACCTCCAGCCCCTGGATCGGCGCCGTCGGCAGCGGCACCAGCTACTCGGCGCCCATGGTCACGGCGCTCGCCGCCGACGTGATGGAGATCGACCCGGCGATCGAGAACGACCCGGAGGCCGTCAAGGCGCTGCTGATGGCGACGGCGATCCACAACGTCGAGGGGGCCACGCGCCTGTCGGACAAGGACGGCGCGGGCGGCATCGTCGGCGCGGCGGCGGCGGCTTCGGCCGAGCGCGGCAACTGGGCGACCCAGTTCGTCAGCTCGACCACGACGTTCCCCGTCACTTACTCGCAGTTCGCCTACGCGGGAGAGAGGGTGCGCTTCGCCATCGCCTGGTCGACCAACCCCAACGCGGCCTACACCACGGATCCGCTGCCCGCCGACATCGACCTGTGCGCCTACCGCTCCGACAACACGACGGTGATCACCTGCTCGTCGAGCATCCGCAACGCCTACGAGATCGTCGACTTCATCGCCCCGGCCTCGGAGACCTACCGCTTCCGCGCCTCGCTCTTCTCGGCCGACTGGAGCTCGGGCGGCACCTGGCTCGGCGCCGGCTGGTGGCGGGGCGAGTACCGGATCGTGCCCGAGCTCGGCTACACCGACGCGGCGCCGGAGCTGACCGGCACCCACCTCGCCGTCTTCCCGGCCGACTGGAGCCCCAACAACTACTGGCGCGCCGTCGGCATCCGTCCGGCGGGAACGTCGGACCACGATCTCGAGCTCGCCAGTCACTCGCTGTTCGTCAACCCCGGGGTGCGGACAGTCAACGAGACGTCGACCTACTCCGGCGGCGCCATCGACTTCGTCGCGGTGGACGGCAATCACCGGACGACGACCCAGGAGCACTACCGGGTCTACCGGTTCTCGGGCACGGACGGTTACAACCTGCAGTTCACCAACCTCGGCCTGGGGGCCGGAAGCTCCAGTTCGCCGGTCACCCTCGGGCCGGTGGCGCACGGAACCGCGAACGTCCTCTCGGTCTTCGACGTCTGGGTCCCGGCGGCGAGCCATCGCCGTGTCCGTGTCGTCCCGGTGAGCGGCAGCGCCGACCTCGCCATCTACGGATACCGCTCCGATCCGGCGACCTCCACGACCTGGACGAAGCGCAAGAGCGAGTACGTGCTGGCGCGCAACCGTTCCAGCGCCGGGACGGCGACCGAGCGGGGGGGTCTGAACAACCCCGCGGCTCTCGGTGACTGGCTCGGCCTGGTGGTAGCGAACGTCAACGGTGGCGCGGTGTCTTTCCAGGTGATCGTCCTGCCGGCGTCGCTCTTCTCGGACGACTTCGAAGGAGGCGATCTGCTGGAGTGGTCGGCCACCGCCCTGTGATGCAGGACATCCACGGGTGGGTTGTTCCGGCGCTAGCATGGGCGCCGGCGACCCACCCGATGGAGACCGAACCGGACCTCACCCTGCTGCTCGCGGCGGCGCGCGGCGGCGACCGCGCCAGCCTCGACCGCGTTTTCGAGCGCGTCTACGGCGAGCTCGCCCGCCTGGCGCGCGCCCAGCTGCGGCGGATTCGCGGCTTTTCGTCGCTCGACACGACGGCGCTGGTCCACGAGTTCTACCTGCGGGTGAGCGGGACTTCGCGCCTGACGCCGGTCGATCGGGTCCACTTCTTCAGCCTGGCGGCACGCGCCATGCGTCAGGTTCTGCTCTCGGAGGCGGAGCGGATGCATCGCCAGAAGCGCGGCGGTGACGTGCGCCACGTTCCGCTGCCCGAGGACGTTGCCGATCCGGCGACCTGGCAGGCGGGGCAGCTGCTGGCGGTCGATACGGCCCTCGGCGAGCTCGAAAAGGCGGCACCCGACCTGGCACGCATCGTCGAGATGCGCTTCTTCGGCGGCATGACCGAGTGCGAGATCGGGCTGGTGATCGGACGCGGTGAGCGCACGGTGCGGCGCGACTGGCGCAAGGCCCGTGCCTTCCTCCGCCTCGAGCTCGAGCGGCTCGGATATCCCGCATGACCTCACCTGCCGTTCCACCCTGGAGCGTCGTCGAGCCGCTCCTCGACGAGCTGCTCGATCTGGAGACTGCGGCGCGGGAGCGCCGCCTGCTCGAGCTGGCGGTCGCCGACCGCCCGCTCGCCGAGCGACTGGCGTCGCTGCTCGGTGCCGACCGGTCGGTGCTCGATCTGGACGCCGCGAGCCTGCTCGCCCTGGTGACGCGAGCGGACACGCCGGGCCCGGAGGCGGCCGGGGCACCGCCCGCGGTCGACGGCTATGTGCGGCTCGTACGGGTCGGCGTGGGAGCGGCGGCCGAGGTCTTCCGGGCCGAACCGCGGGCGGGCGGGCCGCCCGTCGCCCTCAAGCTGCTGCGCCGGGAGGTGGCCGGCGGCGCCCTGGCGCGGCGTTTCCTCGGCGAGGGGAAGATCCTCGCGACGCTCTCCCACCCGGGAATCGTCCGCTTCCTCGGGGCCGGCGAGACGGCCGCAGGACGGCCGTACCTGGTCACCGAGTGGATCGAAGGCGAGGGCCTGCGCGCCTGGATGGCGCGCCCGGAGTCGGACCTCGAGGCGCGGGTCGAGAGAATCGCCGAGGTCTGCGAGGCGCTCGCCTGGGCACACGCCAGCGGCGTCGCGCACCGCGACGTGAAGCCCTCCAATGTGATCGTCGGGCCGGACGGGCGGGCGCGCCTGCTCGACTTCGGCATCGCCGCGCTGATCGCCGAGGGGGGCGATCGCGCCTCGAGCAGCGATCTGTGGGTCTTCACGCTCGACTACGCGGCGCCCGAGCAATTGCGCGGCCAGCCGGTCGGGCCGCCGGCCGACGTCTACGGCGTCGGCCTGTTGCTCTTCGAGGCCGCCACCGGGACCCGCCTGTGGAACCGCTCCGGCCGCCCGCTCGCCCTGGTCCTCTCGGGCCTGGCGGCGGAGCGCCCGCCGGGCGGCGGCCTCGTCGACCGCCGGTTCGGCCGGCTGGTGCGGGCCTGCCTGCGTCCCGACCCCGCGCGACGGCCGGCGGCCTCCGAGGTCGCCGACGAGCTGCGGGAGTGGCTCGCGACGCCGGCGGCTCAGCGCTCCGGCCGCAGCTGGTGGTCGAAGAAGTCGGTCATCCGGCGATAGAAGTGGCGGCTCGCGGCGGGCAAGAAGCCGTGCTTCTCGTCCGGGTAGATCGCCTCCTCGAAGCGCTTGCCGGCGGCGACCCACTTCGCCATCAGGGCGATCGAATTCTGCGGGTGGACGTTGTCGTCGCCGGTGCCGTGGACGAGCAGCAGCGCGTCGGCGAGGCTCTCCGCGGCGCTGATCGGCGACGAGTCGCGGTAGCCGTCGGGATTGTCCTGCGGTGAGTCGAGGTAGCGCTCGGTCCAGATCGAGTCGTAGAGACGCCAGTCGGTCACCGGCGCGCCCGCCACCGCCGCCTTCCAGATACCGGGCCGGTGGAGGATCGCATAGAGGGTGTTCGAGCCGCCGCCCGACCATCCCCAGAGGCCGAGTCGCTGCGGGTCGACGTCGGTGCGGTTGCCGAGCCAGCGCACGCCGTCCAGCTGGCCGGCCAGCTCGAGCTCGCCGAAGCGGCGGTGCAACCGGTCCTCGCCCGGCTTGCCGAAGAAGCGCGAGGCCTCGTTGTCGAGCGACAGGACGAGATAGCCGCGGCTCGCCATCCAGCGGTGCCAGAGTCCGCGCGGCCCTTCCCAGCGATCGATCACCACCTGGGAGGCCGGGCCGCCGTAGTGGTAGGTGATTACCGGGTGGCGCTCGCCCACCGCTCCGGCCGGCGGAATGAAGCGTGCCGGCAGGCCGACTCCGGAGGCTGCCGGGATCGTCGTCACCTCCCAGCGCGGCAGCGCGGTGAGCGCGGCGGGCAGTTCGACCCCGCCGGGCAGCAGCGCAATCTCCGCGTTGTCGGCATTGCGCAGGCGCATCTCGGTCGGCGTGTGGGAATCGCTCCAGCTGTGGATCCAGGCTCCGGTTGCGGCCACCTTCGCGCCGTGCCAGCCCGGTCCGTCGGCCAGCAGGCGAGGTGCCTTGCGTCCCGCCAGGTCGAGCGCCAGCACGCTGCGACCGAGCGCTCCGAGGGCGGTCGTACGGTGCGCTGCGACGATCACCTCGCCGCGCTCGGGAAGCACGTCCACAACCTCCTCGAGCGCCCAGCCGGACGGCAGAAGGTCGGCACGGCTGCGGCCGAGCCGGTCGTGGCGGTGCAGCGTCCGCCAGCCGCTGCCTTCCTGGCTCCACAGGAACCCGCCGTCGTCGAGCGGACGGTAGTCCTTCGAGAGGTTGATCCAGGTCGCCGCCTGCTGGCTCGCCAGCTCGACGCACTTGCCGCTGTCGGCCCGGCAGTGGAGCAAGTCGAGGCGCCTCTGGTCGCGATTCAGTCGCTCGACCGCGACGAAGCCGGGGTCGCTCGCCCAGTGCACGCGCGCCAGGTAGTCGCCCGGAGCCTCGCCGGTTGCCAGCTCGACGATCGCTCCGCTGTCGACCTCGACGACGCGCACGGCGACGTCGGGATTCGGGTCGCCGGCCTTGGGATAGCGCTGCAGCATGACCTTCGCCGCGACTTCGCGCTCCGAGAGAAGCGGGTAGGTCGGCACACCGGTCTCGTCGAACCGGTAAAAGGCGAGCGAGCGCGAGTCCGGCGACCACCAGAGGGCCGTCGCGTCGCGCCCCCAGATCTCCTCCCAGTAGACCCAGTCGGTGGTGCCGTTGAGGATCTCGTCGGGGCGTCCGTCTTCGGTCAGCCGCCGCTCCGCGCCGCTGGCAACGTCGATCACCCAGAGGTCGGCGTCGCGCGAGAAGGCGAGGCGACGGCCGTCGGGCGAGAAGGCCGGCCCTTTCTCTTCGGCGGGGCCGCGCGTCAGGCGGCGGACCGAACGCCCCTCCGGCTTCCACAGAAAGAGGTCGTCGTCGGCAACCAGCAACAGCTCGTCCGAGCCGGGGCGGAAGGCGAAGCCGGAGACCTTGCCGAGGGCGGCGGCCGCCACCGAAGCGTCCGGAGTCGGCGGTCCCTCGGTCAGCTCGTCAGCAAACGCCGTCGCCAGGCTGGCGCCGGTCGCGCCGTCGAAGAGCTGGATCCCCTTCCGCTTGCCGTCGCGCCACAGCCCGGCGAAGCGGCTGCCGTCGGCATTCCAGGCGAGGCCCGTGAGCCGTGGCATCAATGCCGGATCGAACAGTGCCTCGAACGGTACCTCGCCGCCCGGCGTCTCGGCCGGAGCGGCCGCGGCCGGCAGGGGCAGCGTCGCCGCGCCCGTCACGAGCAGGATCCTCCGCAGCCACCGCGAAGCCGTCATTGCGCGCATGAAGTCATTCCCTTCTCTGGAGGCGTCGGCCTCCGCCGGATTTCTGGCTCTTGGCGCCCTGGCCGCGCCCCGGCACCTGCCGGGCGGCGGCGGGCGGCTACATGCGGCCGTAGTTCGGCCCGCCGCCCCCTTCGGGCGGCACCCAGGTGATGATCTGGTACGGATCGGCGATGTCGCACGTCTTGCAGTGCACGCAGTTGCTGGCGTTGATCTGCAACCGCTTGCCACGCGGCTGCGTCGGATCATCGACCATCTCGTAGACGGCAGCCGGGCAGAAGCGGGTGCAGGGGTTGGCGAACTCGCGCGCGCAGCGGTCGACGCAGATCGAGGTGTCGGCCACCAGCAGGTGGACCGGCTGGTCCTCTTCGTGCGCGGTGCCGGAGTTGTAGACGTCGGCCAGGCGATCGAATGTCAGCTTGCCGTCGACCGGCACCGGCGCAGCCGGACGAAAGTCGCTGCCCGCCGCGTCGAGGCGCTGCAAGCGCTCGTGTCCGGCCACCGCGTGCAGTCGGTTGATCACGCCCCAGCCGCGACCGCCGGTCAGCACGCCAAGGCCGGCGTTGACCAGCGCCAGAGGACCACCGCGCTCGAATCCCTGATGGAAGTTGCGGCTCTTCCACAGCTCCTGCCGTGCCCAGCTCGCCTCGAAGCGGGCCGGGAAGTCGCCGCCCGCCGACGCGAGCGGCCGGCCGGAAACGGCGGCGGCGAAGATCGCCTCGGCGGCCAGCATGCCGGACTTGATCGCCAGGTGGATCCCCTTGAGGCGCTGACCGTCGACGAAGCCGCCCGAGTCACCGATCAGGCAGAAGCCGTCGCCGCCGAGGCGGGGCATCGCCCAGTAGCCCCCCTCGGGAATGGCCTTGGCGCCGTAGTAGGCCATCTTTCCGCCAGCGAGAAGGGAAGCGATCGCCGGGTGGGTTTTGTAGCGCTGGAACTCGAGGTGCGGGTCGGTCCACGGGTTCTCGGCGTCGAGGCCGACGACCAGGCCCGTGATCAGCAGGTCGTCCTGCATGCCGTAGAGGAAGCCGCCGCCGAACAGGTCGGGCCACAGCGGCCAGCCCATGGTGTGCCAGATGTCGCCGGCCTCGAAGCGCCCCTTCGGCAGCTCCCAGACCTCCTTGATGCCGATGGCGTAGACCTGCGGATTGGCGGCGGCCGACAGGCCGAGGCGGGCGTCGAGCTGCTTGGCGAGCGTGCCGCGCGGCCCCTCGCCGAGCAGAGTGATGCCGGCCCGGATGTCGACCCCCGGCTCGTAGTTCGGCTTCGGCCTCCCGTCCTTGCCGACGCCGCGATCCCCCGTGCGTACGCCGGCGACCCGGTCGCCCTCCATCAGCAGCTCTCGGCCGGGAAACTCGCAGAAGACGTCGACGCCGAGCGCCTCGGCCTCCTTCGCCATCCACTTGACCAGCCGGCCGAGCGAGGCGACGTAGCTGCCGTGATTCTGCATCGGCGGCGGCTCGGGCAGCGAGCGGGCGCGCTTCCCGGTGAGCCACCAGAGGTGCTCGGCGCCCACCTCGGCCTCGAAGGGGATCTGGTCGAACTTCTCGGGAAACAGCTCGCGGAAGCCGCGCGGGTCGACGATCGCTCCGGAGAAACCGTGGGCGCCGACCTCGGCGCCCTTCTCGAGCACCGCGAGGGTCAGTTCGACCGGCGCCGCGGCGTGCGCGTTGTGGGCTTTCAGCAGCCGGGCCAGGTGACAGGCTCCGGCGAGGCTCGCCGGCCCGGCGCCGACGAACAGGACGTCCATCTCCAGTGTTTCGCGCTCTCGGGTCATGGTCCCTCCGCGGCGGGGGAAGGCCCGCCGGGACGGCGCGATCGTAGCATCGGCGCTCGGCTCGACGTGACGGCCGCCCGGGCCCGGCCCGAGCGTCCGTCGCAGCCCCGTCGATCCCGCCGCCGGAGCCGGGCGGCGGGATCACGCGCCGGCGAGCAGCTCGCGCACGCGTCGCTGGCGGTGGGCGAAGATGCGGCGCAGCTGGAGCCGCACGACCGGCAGCGCGACTTCGCCGAAAGGTGGGAGCGGCAGACGGTAGTCGACGCGGTCGCGGATGAGCGTGCCGTGCGCGACCTCCTCGAACTCGTGGCGATGCACCCAGGAGCGGTAGGGTCCCGCGAGCTGCTCGTCGACGAAATGCAGGGGCGGCTCCCAGCGGGCGATGCGCGTGCGCCAGCGGAAGCGCATGCCGAACAGGCGCAGCTGATAGTCGATCAGCGCTCCGGTCGCGAGCGCGATCGGCCGGGGTGTGAGGATCTCGAAGCCGAGTTCGGGCGGCGTGATGGCCTCGAGGTTCCCGGCGTCCGCGAAGAACTCGAAGACGCGCGCGCGCGGCAGCGGCAGTAACATCTCGGCCTCGAGCCGATGGACGAGGCGCCCGCCGTCTCCGACGGGCGCCTCGCTCCGGGGGACGGCTCCGGAGGTCACTGCGGAGGCAGAAGGACGGCGTCGATCACGTGCACGACGCCGTTGCCGGCTTCGACGTCGGCGGTGACGACCCGCGCGCCGCCCACGGTGAGTCCGCCCTCGCTCGTCGCGATCGGCAGCCGGGCGCCCTGGACCGTGCTCGCTCCGTCGAGCGCGGACGCCTGCGCGGCGGTGACCCGGCCCGGCACGACGTGGTAGGTGAGGATCGCCGTCAGCTTCTCGCGGTTGGCGGGCTCGAGCAGGCTCTCGAGGGTACCCGCGGGGAGCCTGGCGAACGCCTCGTCGGTCGGCGCGAAGACGGTGAAGGGGCCATCGCCCTGGAGCGTTTCGACCAGGCCGGCTGCCTGGAGCGCTTTCACCAGGGTCTGGAAGCTGCCGGCGGAAACAGCGACCTCGACCACGGTGGCCGGCTGCGAG
>JAIOJQ010000378.1 GCA_019911865.1 Thermoanaerobaculia bacterium | reverse complement strand
CGGCGGCGCCTGGCCGAGGGAGATGGCCGCTTCGGCAGCCGTCACCTGCTCTTCGACCGTGTCGATTGCCAGCTGCGCGTAGACGGGGTCGTCGGTCACCCGGTAGACGTAGACCGCGTCGGTGGCGGTGAAGCCGTAGGGCGGCGTCCCGTCGAGCGCCTGGTCCACCCAGGCGACGAAGCGCTGCCAGGCGGGCGAACCCGTGTCGATGTAGGTGAGGTCCAGCCCGATCGCGCCGCCGACCGGCACCGCCAGCGCGAACAGGCCGACCCCGGCGAGCGCCGCGAGCCGTCGAAACATGAAAGAGGGCCTCCGGCCACCGACTCTAGCCCGCTCCCCACCCCGCCCACTGTGAGTTCCTCGACACGCCCTCACCGGCCCGCGCAGCAAACCGCGCGCGTGCGAGTCAGACTTACTCCTCCGGCGTTGTTGGCGCCGTGGCCGTCTCGCTGGCGGCATCCTGACGCTTTCGGTAGTCGCGATAGGCATGGAACCACTCGCGGCCGTGGGTCACCGAGAGCTCGACCATGAGGAGCCTGTGGACGCCTCCGGGCGAGCGCGGCCCGGTGGTTACTTCAACTGGAATCTCCTTGCCGTCGCGGCGGATCCTGAAGGTGATCCGCTCGCCTTGCTTCAGGCGGAGATTGCGGCGATGGGCGAACTCGGAGATCGCCTCGCCCTCGGATCGGTTCGTGAAGATCGTCGACCTGCCGTCGATCGCGAGGATGGCATCCCCCGGCCGCAGGCCGGCCGCTTCTGCCGGCCTGCCGGGGAAGACCTCTTCGATCCGGTACATCGGCCTGCCCCGCTTGTGCGTCGCGACGAGACGGAATCCGACTCCGCCCCCCTTCATCAGCTCCGCCTCGAGCGAGGCGAAACAAGCATCGTCCATCCGCTCGCAAGGTGGCGCGGCGGCGCCGACCGCGCCCGAGGACAGCACCTGCCCGATTCCGAGGCCCAGGACCAGAACTCTGAGGTTTCGCATTCGCCCCCCCTGCGATTCGGAATCCGGATCAACCGCCCGCTACGCGGGCATCCGCTCCCGGTCCCTCCAGGCTCGACGCCGGGACGCGCCGGAGCAGACCGTATCGGCAGCCGGACCGAGCTGTCAAGTTCGAACAGCGGGCCGCAGCCGGGCGACTGCGCTCCCCTTCCCTGTCGAACTCACAGGCCCGCGCGGTGAGCGGCCGACGGCGCCTTCCGCTAGAGTGTGTTTTCTTGGATGATCGCTTTCCTGTGCTCGCGGGTCCAAAAGTTGCGAGCCGCTGGAAGCGACCAGGAATCGCGACCGTTCTGACGCGGGGACTCTCGCGCCAGGCTCGTACCTTCTTTCGTGGAATCGAGGATGCCCGACATGAAGCTGCGAACGCTGCTGACGCTGATGATGCTGGCACAGCCGACGGCCGCGGTAGGCCAGGCGACCGAGCCACCCGCGGCACCTGGCTACGACCGCTTCGCCCCGTCCGAGGTCGACTGGATAGCGCTCCACTTCAGGACCCCCAATCAGGTCTACCTCGGCCAGGGGTACCCGAGCGTGCTCGGGCCCAGTCGGCATAGCATCCTCACTCTGCACGGTCCGCCGCACTACACGGCGGATGTGGTGCCCGGTGTCGAGCCTGATGCAGTGGCGAAAGCCCTGCGCGATGGGACAGAGCTTCCGGGAGGGGTCGTGCGGCCGAGATGTGAAGCCTCCGGGAGCCTGCACGTAGCAATGCTGAATGGCTCGGTCGTACGCATCGTCCCGCATGCGGGCGGTGCTGCCGTCGTCGAGCGCGACTTGAAGTCGCTCCTGCGCATGAGTCCCGATCTTGCGATGGAACGGTTCGAGAGCGGGATCGCATTCGACTCCGAGTCGCAGAGCTTCCTCGTTCTTCTTGGTCCGCGACCGAAATCCCTGGAGAAGCCGGGCACAGCGGCACTCGTGGCAGTCCTCGTCGATGATCGCGATCCACGGGCGAGGTGGCGTGCGTTTTCGGTCCCAACGTGGTCCGCTGTGGACTTCAGTCGATGGCTGCGCGACGAGCGCCGCTACGGCCTCTTTTCTTACAGGGGAGCGGTTTACTGGTCCGTACCGGAGGCCAACCTGCCACAGGTCAGCGACGCCAAGCGAGTAGTCATCGTGAGGTCGCTTCCCTCTTCGCGAGAGGAACCTGCGGAGGTCGAGATCTTCGGGCACCTGGATGCGGAGGTGAGACAATGAACTTGCGGCAAGTTGTCGCTGGACTGCTCATCTGCGCCATGCCGTCGGTGGCACTCGCTCAGAACTGCGTACCCAATTTTGTCGAGTCGGAGGTTCTCCCCGTCAAGATCGACCCATCGGGAGGCATCGCGAACGCCGAGCTCGCGCCGGCACGCCAAATCGCATTTTCCTGTGCAGAGTGTCCTCCAATGTGCCATCCGCTGGAGATTCAACGAGAACTACACGTGCGGGGTTCGCTCCGCCGAGAGTGAGCACCGACGCGCCGGCCCACCACGCGAGAATCGAGCGCGCCTCGACCGGAAGCCAGTGTCGGCGGGCATCGACGGCGAGCACGGCAGCGCCTCCGCCGGGGCTCGTTGGAGCTCGATTCCTCGGATCACGGCCGATATTTCAAGTACATTGAGAGATCCGGAGTTAGAAGGCCAGTTGTCAACTCTCGGCAGGCCAGAGAACGGCAGAGCTCAGAACGACGGCATGGAGCCGAAGAGGTATTTGAGGTCGTCGTCGGTCCAGCGCAGGCCGGCGCCGAGGAAGGGGGAGTCGCGGTCTTCGACCAGCAGGTCGTCCCAGCCGCCGGTGACGTAGACGTTCTTCAGCGGGTGCCACTTCGCGGTCAGCCGCAGGTGGGG
>JAIOJQ010000377.1 GCA_019911865.1 Thermoanaerobaculia bacterium | reverse complement strand
GGTCCGGCGCGGCGAACTCGCGAGACCGCGGCGCCGGACCCTTCCGCCAGTGCCCGCGCGGCGTCACGCGCGGCTCGCTGGCGCTGATTGGAGATGCCGCCGGCTACCTCGACGCGCTGACCGGCGAGGGGCTCTCGATCGCCTTCCGGGAGGCGCTCGTCCTCGCGCCGGCGCTAGTCGCCGGCGACCTCGGCGCCTACGCGCGCGACGCGGCGCGGCTGCGTCGCATCCCCGAACGGCTGACCCGCCTGGCGCTGGTGGCGGCGGGGCGTCCGGCGCTGGCGCGCCGCCTGGTGGCGGTGCTCGCCCACCGGCCGGAGCGCTTCTCGCGCCTGCTCGGAGTGCTCGGCTGCGGCGCGCCGGTCGGCCGGCGCGAAGCCGGCGACCTGGCCGGACTCGCAGTGGGCATGCTGACCGCGGCGGGCGCTCGGCGATGAGTCGCGGCGAGCGCTGGACCTCCGGCGTGCTCGCCCGCCGCCGCCTGGTGCTCGGCGCCGGCGCGCTCTGCCTGGCGATCCTGGCGCCGGGCGCCCTGCACCTCGCCACCGACAACTCGCCGCCGGTCTGGTTCCTCGCCGGAGCGCCGGAGGTCGAACAGCACCGCGCTTTCGTCGACCGCTTCGGCTCCGAAGAGGGGTTTCGCATCGTCCTCGACGGCGAGGAGATCTGGAGTCGCACCGGCCTTGCCCGACTCGAGCGGATCGAGCGTGAAGTCGCGGCGCTGCCCGGCGTGCTCGACGTCGCCTCGCTGGTGCGCGCCCACCGCCCCGACTTCGAGCGCTTCCCGCCGGACGATCCGGCGGCGCTGCGGGAGGTCGCCGAGGCGAGCCTGCTCGACCGTGCGATGGGCTGGGTCAGCGCCGACGGCGGCGCGGTCTCGCTGCTGGTGGCTACCGCGCCGCTGTCGCCGCGCGCCGTCGCCGGGCTCGCCGCCCAGATCGAGCGCCGGGTGCGGCCGCAGCCCGGCGAAGAGGCGTCGTCGCCGCTGCGCACGGCGGTGCTCGGGCAGCGCAGCCTCGAGCTGGCGCTCGACCGCTCGTCGCTCGAGATCGGGCGCCGCTACCTGCCGCTGCTGGCGCTGGTGGCGATCGGCTTGCTGCTCGCCGTGGTGCGCGATCCGGCGGCGCTCGCCGTGCCGCTCGGCTTCGTCCTCTTCTGCGAGGCGATCACCCTCGGCGCGATGGGGTGGGCGGGGGTGCGGCTCAATCTGGTGCTGGCCATCCTGCCGCCGCTCATCTTCGTCATCGCGCTGGCCACGTCGATCCACGTCCTGCTCCCCGTGCGCGCCCGCCTCGCCGCAGGCGCCGCGCCGGCGGCGGCGGTCGTCGCGGTCTGGCGCGACAAGGGCCGGGCGGTCTTCTGGACCGGCCTGTCGACCGCCGTCGGCTTCGCCGCGCTGGCGGTCTCGCCGGTGCCGCCGGTGCGCGCGCTCGGTCTGTGGGCGGGAGTCGGCCTCGGCGCACAGACGCTGGCGGCATTCACCCTCCTGCCGGCGCTGCTCGCCAGCGGTATCGGCGGCGCCGCCCGGCGGCGCCCGCTCGAGGTGCGGCTC
>JAIOJQ010000376.1 GCA_019911865.1 Thermoanaerobaculia bacterium | reverse complement strand
CGACACCGAGCTGAGGCTCATCGCTGCAGCCGCCAGCATCGGCGACAGCAGCCAGCCGGTGAACGGATAGAGCAGCCCCGCCGCGACGGGAACGCCGGCGGCGTTGTAGGCGAAGGCCCAGAAGAGGTTCTGGCGGATGTTGCGCATCGTGGCGCGCGAGAGCTTGCGCGCGCGCACGATGCCGGTCAGGTCGCCGCGCACCAGGGTGACGCCAGCGCTCTCCATCGCGACGTCCGTCCCGGTGCCCATGGCGATGCCGACCTCGGCACGGGCCAGCGCCGGGGCGTCGTTGATCCCGTCCCCGGCCATCGCGACCAGTCGACCCTCGCCCTGGAGGCGCTCGACCTCACGCACCTTCTGGTCGGGCAGAACCTCGGCGATGACCTCGGCGATCCCGAGCCGGCGAGCCACCGCGTCGGCCGTCTTGCGGCTGTCGCCGGTCAGCATGACGACGCGGACGCCCTCGCTGGCGAGGGCGCGCAGCGCCTCGCCGGTCGTCGCCTTGATCGGGTCGGCGACGCCGAGAATCCCGGCGAGCCGACCGTCGATCGCGACGTACATCACGGTCTGGGCCTCGCTCCGGAGCTGCTCCGCGACCTCGGCGAGCGGCCCGACATCGACCCCCTGGGCCTGCATCAGCGCCAGGTTGCCGAGGGCGACTCGTCGGTCCTCGACCCGCCCCGCGACTCCCTTGCCAGTCACCGACTCGAAGTCGGCGACGGCTGGCGTCTCGAGGCCGCGCTCCGCGGCGCCCGCCAGGATCGCTGCGGCGAGCGGATGCTCACTCCCGCGCTCGATCGCCGCCGCCGCGCGCAGCAGAGAGGGCTCGTCGAAGCCCGCCGCAGTGCGCACCGTGACCAGCCGCGGCTTGCCCTCGGTGAGGGTTCCGGTCTTGTCGACGACCAGCGTGTCGATCTTGCGCAGCAGCTCGATCGACTCGGCGTTGCGGAACAGCACCCCCATCGACGCCGCCTTGCCCGTCGCCACCATGATCGACATCGGCGTCGCGAGGCCGAGGGCGCATGGGCAGGCGATGATCAGAACCGCGACCGCGTTGACGAGCGCGTGCGCCATCCTGGGCTCAGGCCCGATCATCCCCCACGCCGCAAACGTCAGCGCGGCAATTCCCAGCACGACCAGGACGAACCAGCCCGAGATCCGGTCGGCGAGCTTTTGGATGGGCGCGCGACTTCTCTGCGCGGCGGCCACCATCGCGACGATCCGCGACAGGAGCGTCTCCGAGCCGACCTTCTCGGCGCGCATCACGAAGCCGCCGGCGCCGTTGACCGTCGCGCCGACGACGCGATCGCCGGGCGCCTTCTCGACCGGGATCGGCTCGCCGGAGACCATCGACTCGTCGATCGAGCTCGAGCCTTCGAGAACGACGCCGTCGACCGGAACCTTTTCGCCCGGCCGGACGCGCAGACGGTCGCCGACCGCCACGACCTCGAGCGGCACGTCCTCCTCGCTGCCGTCGACGCGCAGACGCCGCGCGCTCTTGGCGGCGAGCCCGAGCAGCTTGCGGATCGCCGCGCCGGTCTCACCGCGCGCCTTGAGCTCGAGGACCTGGCCGAGAAGCACCAGCGCGGTGATCACCGCCGCCGCCTCGAAGTAGACCGGCACGTGCCCGTTGGCGTCGCGGAAGGTCGCCGGGAAGATCCCGGGCACCAGCGTCGCCACCAGGCTGAAGCCGAACGCCACGCCAACGCCGAGGCCGATCAGCGTGAACATGTTGAGGCTGCGGTGGCACACCGAGGCAACCGCGCGCTCGTAGAACGGCCAGGCGGCCCAGGTGCAGACGGGGATCGCGAGCAGCATCTCCAGCCAGAGGCGAGTCGAAGCCGACAACGTGCTCGCGACCGGCGTGCCGGGCAGGAAGGCGTCGCCCATCACCAGCACGAGCGTGCCGAGGGCGAGCGGCACCGAGACCCAGAAGCGGCGCCGCATGTCGAGGTACTCCGCACTCGGCCCCTCCTCGACCGTGGCGACGCGCGGCTCGAGCGCCATGCCGCAGATCGGGCAGCTGCCCGGCGCGTCGCGCACGATCTCGGGGTGCATTGGACAGGTCCACTCGGTCTTGGTGGCGAGAGGCGCCGGCATCACCGTCTCCAGGGCCATGCCGCACTTCGGGCAGGCTCCGGGCCGGTCGCTCTCGACCTCGGGGTGCATGGGGCAAGTCCACTTGCTGCCGCTTGGCGAGGCTTCCGCCGGTGCCGCTTTGGGTTGCGGGGCGTGGCCGGAACCGGCAGGCTGAGGCTCGGTCGCTGCCTTCGCCGAGGTCGTCGCCGGCGGCTTTCCCGCGAGCGGGTAGCGCGTCGGATCGACATCGAACTTCGCCTTGCAACCCGCCGAGCAGAAATGGACGACCTCTCCGGCGTGCTCGGAGCGGTGCTTCGAGGTCGACGGGTCGACGGTCATGCCGCAGACCGGGTCGATCGTGTTCGCGGCCCCGTGGCCGCCGGCGGTGGATTGGCCCGCATGGGCCGGGTCGGGGTGCTGGGGATGCTGGTGTTCGCTCATGGTCGTTGGTCCCTCCTCGATAGGTGCAGACGGAGCTACCGCGAAACCCTTACACCGCAGCTACAGTCGAGGCAGCCGTGATCGGCGCAGGTCCGGCAAGAGCGCTGGAGATCGGCCCGCAGCGCCTTGCGGGCGCGGTGGAGCCGAACCATGGCGTTGTTGGCGGTGAGGCCCGCCTCGCGGGCGAAATCGGCCGGCCGGCCTCCTTCGAGGTCGACCCGGCGCAGGATCTCGCTGTACTCCGGACGGAGAGCCGGGAGCAGCGCCTCGAAGCAGCGGCAGAGAGCGGCCTCGATCTCCGGCGGCGGCGCGCTCGCGTCTGCGAGCTCGCGCGCGAGCGCCTCGAGACCTCGCGCCTCTGCACCTCGCGCCCGATAGTGGTCGATCACCGCGTTGCGCAGCAGGCGGTAGAACCAGGCCACGGCCCGCTCGTCGTCGCGGATCTCGTCCGCTTGCCCGAGCCCGCGCACGAACGCCTCCTGCAGGATCTCCTCCGCGGCAGCCCGACTCTCGACCCGGCGCTCGAGAAAGGCGAGGAACCGCCGGTGGTTCTCGACCCAGGCCGCGACGACCGCAGGTTCGGGTTGCTCCGCCGATGACTGCTTGCGTTCGAGGCTCTCCATCACGAGACGATACTCCCTCGGCGAAGAACGACCCTCAGAGCCCTGCCTCTGCTGTGGTGAGCCAAGGCCCGGGCAGGCGAGCGCCGCGCCAGCCAGAAGCCGCTGTCACGCCTCTCGCCCCAAGCTCCAGGGTGCCCCCACCCGGGCTGCGCGCGAGCCCCTCGTCTCCTCCGGGGCGTCGTGCTCGCCCAGCCACCCACCCTGGAGCGGCCCGTGCCTCTTCGTCCTCGAGCCTCCACCGACGTCAAGAGTGCGAGGCGCGGTCCCGTCATCT
>JAIOJQ010000375.1 GCA_019911865.1 Thermoanaerobaculia bacterium | reverse complement strand
CACCAGGACCGCCAGCCGGCCGGCGCCCCACGCGGCGCGCGGCAGCAGTGCGGCGAGCGCGGCGGCCGCCGGACCGAGCAGCGCGAGAACCAGGGCCAGCCGCCGCACGTTGGGCATGTGCGGCCATTCTAGGGGAAGGCGGGGGCGCGGTACGCTTGCCGGGTGAGCCCGCCGCCCGCGCGCACCGTCTACCGCACCGACGGCGGCCGCACCTGTCCGCGCTGCGGCTGGCCGGCGAAAGATTGCCGCTGCTCGGCGACCCTCGCCGCCGACGAGCCGATCCCCGACCGCATCGTGGCGAAGCTGCGGATCGAAAAGGGAGGGCGTGGCGGCAAGACGGTCACCATCGTCGACGGCCTGCCGAAGAACGCCGGGTTTCTGACCGCGCTCGCCGGCGAGCTCAAGCGGGCCTGCGGCACCGGCGGCACGGCGACCGAATCGACCGTCGAGCTGCAGGGGGACCATCGCGAGCGCCTCCGCCCACTGCTCGCGGCGCGCGGCTGGTCGGTCAAGGGCTGAGCCGCAGCCGCGCGCTCAGTCGTAGTGGCGCACCGCCGGCCAGACCTCGGCGAGCGGCGTCTGCGGGCCGCGGGCCAGCCAGAGGGTGACGTTCTCGTAGGGCATCCCGAGATCGCTGTGGTGCTGCCCGGCTGCCTCGACCGAGGCGAAGAGCGGCCGGTAGTCCTCGACGTCGCCGCCGAGGATGAGCATCACCTCGCCGGTGCAGGCGCCCGGCCCCCACAGCCACCAGTTGTTGTGGCCGGAGATGACCGGCGGCAGGCGGAAGTCGCGCCGGAAGTGCTCGATCGCCCCGGCCTGGCCGTAGTTGTTGGCGAAGACGCAGAGCCGGGCGCGCTCGCTCTCGGGCAGCGCCGCCGCAACCCGGCCGACCTCGGCGGCCAGCTCGCGCCAGCCGTGCATGTCGGCGAAGTACTGCGGCAGTCGGCCGACCTCGTGCCGCTCGTCGCTGACCGGCTGCTGGCCGAGCCGCGCCGCGTAGCGCAGGTAGTCCTCGACCGGCAGCAGCGGCTTGGCGAGCGGCGCGGCGATCAGCACCGAGGCCGCCAGGCCGACCGCCAGGCGCCGCGTCCAGCGTGGCGCACGGCGAGCCGTCCACCCCTCGAGCGCGACGCCCGCGGCGGCGAACAGGAGGGGGAAGGCGGGGGCGAAGTAGTAGGGCTTCGAGGGGGAGAAGGCGAAGATCGCCAGCACGAGGGCGAGCGCCAGGCCGAGCGGCCGGAAGAGGCGCGACGCCGCCGCGGCGAGCAGCCAGACGAAGCCGGCGAGCGCCATCAACGCGGCGCTCGGCCCGACCGTGCCCGCCTGCGCGGCGAGGAAGCCGAGCGGTCCGAGGGCGACGATCTTGCCGCTCTGCGCGTTGGCGACGAACTCGCGGGTCGGAAAGTCGTGCGCCACCTGCCAGATCACGTGCGGCAGGAAGAGCGCCACCGCCAGCCCCGCGCCGAGCCAGAGCCAGCGCTCGCGCAGCAGGTCGCGCCGCGCGGCGAGGATCCCCGCCGCCAGCCCCGCGCCGAGCAGCCCGACGT